>JAGQIT010000200.1 GCA_020431135.1 Myxococcales bacterium
CGCGATCATCGGCTACAGCGAGCTCCTCGAGGACGAGCTCGTCGACGACGGCCACACCCGCTACGTCGCCGACATCCACCGGATCCAAGGGGCAGCCAAGCACCTCCTCGGGCTGATCAACAACATGCTCGATCTGTCGAAGATCGAGGCCGGGAAGATGGAGCTGTACCTCGAGGTGATCGACGTCGACGCGCTCCTCGGCGACGTGGTCACGACCTGCCGCCCGGCGGTCGAGCGCAACCGCAACCGCCTCGTCGTCAACGTCGACCCCGACCTGCGCCGCCGCGAGGTGATCAGCGACCGCCTCAAGCTCACGCAGATCCTGATCAACCTCCTCGGCAACGCGGCGAAGTTCACCCACGACGGGACGATCCGCCTCGAGACCTGGTGCGAGGCCGCGGCCCTCCACCTCCGGGTGATCGACGACGGGATCGGCATGACCGAGAACCAGCTCGCCCGCCTCTTCGCCGACTACACCCAGGCGAGCGAGCGGACGACGAGTCGCTACGGCGGCACCGGCCTCGGGCTCGCGCTCACCCGCCGCCTCTGCGAGCTGATGGGCGGCTCGATCGCCGTCGACAGCGTCCTCGGCCGCGGCTCGACCTTCGAGGTCCGCCTGCCGCTGCGAATCGGCGGCGAGCGAGAGGCCGCGGCTCGGGCGTAATCGCTCGAGCGCGCCGGCGCGGGCGCGCGCGCGTGGGTTTTGCCGCGGGCCGCTGCGACGCCTTTGCTAAGGTTAGGGCCGGTCGCCATGAACAAGCTCCTGAGCGTCATCGGCTGGATCCTGACCACGATCGGCATCCTCTTCTTCGTCATCAGCGGCCTCGTGCTGATCGACATGGCGACGGGCGACGACCCGAAGACGAAGAGCGCCTTCCTCGGGATGCTCGTGCTCACCGGGCTCTTCGCGATCCCCGGCGGCATCCTCCTGTGGCGCGTCCGCCTCGCCCGCGCGCGCGAGCAGTTCGAGAGCCAGTTCAACGGCTTCGTCGCCAGCCTCGACAGCTTCACGCCCCGCGAGCTCGCGCAGAAGATCGGCAAGACCGAGATGGAGACCGAGGCGCTCCTCGCCGCGCTGATCGCCCAGCGCAAGGCCGACCTCGCCTTCCACCGCCAGACCGGCCGCTACCTCCACCGCAACCGCCTCCAGCGCGCCCACCAGGTGATCGACCGCTGCCCGTCCTGCGGCGCGTCCGTCGGCCAGGAGCTGGTCTTCGCCGGCGAGGCCGCGGAGTGCCGCTACTGCGGCAACCGCCTGGCGACGATGTAGCCGCCCGCGGACCTCCCGCGAACCGAGCCCTCCGGGACCCGCCGAGCGGTCGACGTTCGCTGCGCGCCCCGCGGGTCACCGATCGCTCCGACCGCTCCGACCGCGGCCTAGACGGGGGAGATCTCCCGTGAGCGCGTCTCCACGCCGCCGTGCGCGACGTCGAGAGGGCGAACGTCACTTCCTGCGTGAGAGGCGAAAGTTTCCGATCGCAAACTCACATGTTACATGAAATACTCATTGGCGTAACAAACGGAGGTCCCCGCCATGCTCTTCTCACACTTCCATGCGTGCCCCGCGCGTTCCATCGATCGCCTTGAGTCGACGCGTGACGTCATTCTGTGGGTGATCTTGAGCGCCGGCGGGATGACCGCATACCTCAGCACCCTCACCGTGTGACGCTTATGTGACGTCGGTGTCACGCGCATCGTGTCACACATGGCACACTCCGCGCGCTTTCACGCCCCCCTTGGCGCACCTGCGAACTTTCGGTCGCGCGGGTTAATCCGATCGGCCTCCTCGGGACGCTCATCCAAACGACGGCGCTGGACGTCCGGGGGGCCCCTAGGGCTCCAGGATCAGCAGGCGCCGGGAGATTGTCATGAGCACCACCAGCCTCACCACCGACGCGACCACCGACACCACCACCACCTTCACCGCGACCGACGAGACCACGACCTCGGACGAGCGCACCGAGGCGGCCAGCGGCACCGGCCGGGACATCATCGTCTCGCGCGACGACAAGGATAAGGACTAGCGCGGACCCGCGCCGCGAGCGGCCGCGGTCGCGCACCCCCCCAGCGCAGACCGCCCCTCCGGCGCCCCCGTGCAGCGCACGGCCGAGCGAGAGCGAAGCACGAAGCGAATCGAAGCCCTGAACGATGAGGGCCCAGCCTGACCAGCTGGGCCCTTCGTCTTGGTTGGTCCTGCCCGTGTCGCCTCGGTCCGCGGGCGAGCGCGAGCGCCGTCGACGGCCGCGTTCGTCGACGATCCCCTCGCTATACTCGGCTCCTGGGGTCCGTCGCGCGATCCCGAGGTCGGAACGAGGACGCGGGGGAGGAGGCGCCGTTGACCGGGACGGACCACAGCTTGGCGCAGCGCGCCCCCTCCCCTCCCTTCGCCGCAGCCTGCGGCGCTGTGTCGGAGCGACCCAAGCCGACGACTGCGCCGCGAGTGCACACAGGACTCCCACCGCGGGTCAGGAGGGGACGTCGACGGGCCGGGCTGCTCGGCGCGGCGCTCCTCAGCGCCCTCGTCGTCGCCTGCGGCGGCCGGACCGAGCCGGACTGCGCCGCGGCGGCGACCGAGCTCCAGCGGTGGATCGACGAGACCCGCGGACGCGCGCCGCGGCTCCCCGTGCACGACCTCGCCGCGCGCCTCGCCAACCACGACGGCGCGGCCGCCCCGACGCGCGGCCTGCTGATCGAGGTCACGCCGCAGCGCCTGCGGATCGACGGCGACGAGCTCCCGCCCTACGAGAGCCCCGCCGCGACCGAGCTCCGCGACGCCCACATCGGCCGCGCCGTCGCCGACGATCCGGCGGCGCCGCTGCTCCTGGCGATCGACGTCGAGACCCCATGGTCGCGGATCCTCGAGCTCCGCCGCCAGGCGGAGGCCGCCGGCGCCCGCCGCCTCGCCTTCCTCTTCCACGACAGCCGCCCGCGGATCCCGAGGCCCGGTCCGTCGGCGATCGACCCGTCGATCGACGCGCTCAGCCGCGATCTCAGCGGCGCCGAGACGACGATGACCCGCCTCAGCCTCGAGGTCTTCGGCCGCTGCCCGCAGGCCCTCGACCTCGCCCACGAGCTCGAGCACAGCGCCCCCGGCGAGGCCGAGGCGACCCTCGCGCTGCGCCTCGCCCCGGCCCTGCGCGACTGCGGCTGCGCGGCCGACCTCGCCAGCGCCCGCGTCCTCTACTGGGCCGTGTCGACCTGGGCCGACGCCGCGGGGCAGAGCGCCGTCGTCGTCGACCTCGCCGGCGACGACGGCGACGACGGCGACGAGAACGCGATCATCGCCGCCGATCCGTCGACGCCCTGGTCAACGATGGCCCAGCGCTTGATCGCGGCCGAGTCCGAGTTCGCAGGCGCTGCGCCGCTTCGTCTGCGCTTCACAGCGGCGGCTGAGTAGCTCCCGTCGCCGCGTCCCCCTCACTCGCCCTGAACCGGAAGCGCGGCCCGGGTGACCGCGGGCGCTGGACCCCAGCGTCCCCGAGGCTCACGCTCGATCGGTCGCAGGTTTTTCGTTTGCGCACGCCGGCGCGCTACCCGAGCGTTGAACGAACCGAACCGCGACGCGCCGCCGCGCCGGCGGCGAAGGCAAGCGCCATGACCCAGACGAAAGAGCCCCCGAACGACAGCAAGCAGGTCTTCCGCGAGTGCGGGACCTGCTCGCAGACCTTCGCCCACCTCGTCGATCGCTCCTTCGGCGAGCCGCGCGACGTCCACGAGCGCGCCCTCACGCGGCTCGCCGGCGGCATCGCCAACCACGGCCACCAGTGCGGCATGCTCTGGGGGGCGACGCTCGGCGTCGGCGCGGAGGCGGCCCGGCGCTGCGACGACCGCGACGAGGCGATCGGCCTCGCCCTCGCGGCCACACAGCACGTCGTCGCCTCCTTCGTCGAGCGCACCCACACCGTCCGCTGCCGCGAGATCACGGGGCACAACCTCACGACGATCCGCGGCCTCGCCGGGCTGATGTACGACACGATCCGCCACGGCATGGACAACAGCCCGTGCTTCAACCTCGCCGAGGACTGGACGCCGGAGGCCCTCGAGGCCGCGCGCGCCGGCCTAGCGAGCGCCGAGGCCCCGGCCCAGACGCCGCGGAGCTGCGCCTCCGAGGTCGTCCTCAAGATGGGCGGCAGCGACGAGGAGGCGGTGATGGTCGCCGGCTTCGCGGGCGGGCTCGGCCTCAGCGGCGACGCCTGCGGGGCGCTCGGCGCCGCGATCTGGATGAAGGGGCTCGCCTGGTGCCGAGCCCACCCGGACAAGTCGCCGGGGCCCTGGACCGACACCGGCGACAGGAAGACGCTCGCGATCTACGAGGAGTTCACCGCCGGCGAGTACTCGTGCAAGGCGCTGTGCGGCCGCACCTTCGCCGACGTCGACGAGCACGCCGCGTTCATCGAGGCCGGCGGCTGCAGCGGGCTCATCGAGGCGCTCGCGCGCTCCTGACGAGGCGAGCGCAGGAGCGGCGCACCGCGGGAATCGAAGGCGGTGTTCCGAGTTCGTCGAGGTCACGCGGGCGCTCGCCCGAGGAGAGCGCCCGGCCGCAAGAAACGACCTAAAAGACAGAAGCATCGGCGCGCGACAGAGCTCGCGACCTCGACGCGCAGCGCTCATCCCCGCGGCCAGGCGCCGAGATAGCGCCGGAGCACGTCGAGGCTCGCCTCGGGCTGATCCGTGAACATCAGGTGGCCCGCGTCCTCGATGATCGCGACGCGCGCGCTCGGGAACATCGCCGCGTGGCTGCGCTGGCGCTCGACGCCGATCAGGGTGTTGCAGCGACTGGCGATGAAGAGGAGCTCGCCCGTGTAGGCGGAGGGATCGAGCGGCGGCATGCGGACGCCGCCGTCCGGCTTACGCGTCTCCGCCTGGATCGCCTGCATCGCCCGGGCGCCGACCCGCCACATCTCCGACGCCGCCGCCGGGGCCTGGCCGTCGCACCAGTAGCGGTTGAGGGCGTTGCCCTCGCCCGGGGCGTGCATCATCCGCTCGACCAAGTAGTCGCGGCTCGCGTCGCGGTCGGGGCCGCGGACCCGCAGGCTCTGGAGGAGGGCGCCGGCGAGGTACCACAGCAGGCCGGGGCTGAGCTTCGGCCGCATGAGGTCCATGAACTCCGCGAGCTCCGCGTCGGTGAGCACGCCCGGCTCCGCGAGCGCCGCGCGAGCGACGAACTCCGGGCGCCGCGTCGCGTAGTAGGCGGCCATCATCCCGCCCCAGGAGTGGCCGATGAGCGCGACCGGCGAGCCGCCTCCGTAGTGGAGGACGACGCGGTGGAGATCGTCGATCGATCCGTCGAAGGTCAGCTCGGCCGACGGCACGCGCGGCGACAGGCCGGTGCCGCGCTGATCGTAGAAGACGACGAAGTAGTCGTCGGCGAGCGCCTCGAGCGCGCGGAGGTTGCGGTAGTCGCCGCCGGGTCCGCCGTGGAGCACGATCACCGTCGGGTTCGCCGG
>JAGQIT010000201.1 GCA_020431135.1 Myxococcales bacterium
TGCGGAAGCCCGAGTCGCCGCCGATGGCGTCGATCTTCTGCACCGTGATCGTCGCGCCGTCGACGGTGGACATGCGCTCGCGCACCCAGTTCATCGCCTGCTGCTGGCTGAAGGTGCGATCGTGCGGGCGCTCGAGGGTGACGGTCACCTTGCCGCGGTTGACCTGGCCCTGGGCGCCCTCGCCGACAGTCGTGAACGTGTCGCGGAGCTCCGGGAGGTTCTCGCGGATGTCGGCGGCGACCGCCTCGGTCGCGGCGATCGTCGCCTCGAGGCCGGTGCCGGTCGGCAGCTCGACGCCGACGGCGAACTCCGAGCGGTCGTCCTCAGGGATGAACTCGCCCGGGACCTGGGCGACGAGGACGATCGAGAAGGCGAGGGTCGCGAAGGCGCCGAAGAGGGTCAGCCACGGGTGGGCGAGGCAGGCGCGGAGGATCCGGGCGTAGCCGCGCTCGAGCGCCGAGAACCCGCGGTTGAAGGCCGAGGCGAAGGCGCCGGGGGCCTCGTCGTGGCCGCCGTGCCGCATCAGCCGCGACGACAGCATCGGCGTCAGCGTGAACGACACGAGCATCGAGATCATCACCGCGGCCGCGACCGTGATCCCGAACTGGAAGAAGAAGCGGCCGATGATCCCCTGCATGTAGGCGACGGGGACGAAGACGGCGACGATCGACAGGGTCGTGGCGATGACGGCGAAGCCGATCTCGTTGGTCGCGTCGAGGGCGGCGCGGCGCCGCGACTTCCCCATCTCGAGGTGGCGGTAGATGTTCTCGATCACGACGATCGCGTCGTCGACGAGGATGCCGATCGACAGCGAGAGCGCGAGCATGGTGATGTTGTTGAAGGAGAACCCCATCCAGTCCATGAACGCGAAGGTGCCGACGATGCTCGTCGGGATCGCGAGCGCGGCGATGAAGGTCGCGCGCACGTCGTGGAGGAAGACGAGGATGATCATGATCGTCAGGAACGCGCCGATCAGGAGGTCGTCGCGGACGTCGTTGATCGCCCGCGAGACGAACGCCGACGTGTCCGAGGGGACGGCGACCTCGATCCCCTGCTTCTCGAGCTCGGGGCCGAGGCGCGCGAGCTCGCCGCGGACGCGGCTGGCGATCGCCACCGTGTTGGCGCCGCTCTGCTTGCGGACGACGAGGGAGACCGCGGGCTCGCCGTTTAGGAAGGAGGCGGAGCGCGCCTCCTCGACGCCGTCGATGACCTCGGCGACGTCGCGCACGCGGATCGCCGCGCCGCCGGCCCCGGTGATCACGATCTCGCCGATCTCGTCGACCGACTTGGCCTCGCCGCGGGTCTTGACCGTGAGCTCGCGGGCGCCGAGCTTGACGAAGCCGGCCGGCATCTCGAGGCTCTGCGACTGGATCGCCCGGGTGACGTCGTCGACCGTGAGGCCGTAGCCGACGAGGCGCGCGGGATCGACGATGATCTTGATCTCGCGCTCGCGGCCGCCGACGATCGAGACCTCGCCGACGCCGGGGATCTGCTGGACCCGCTGCTTGACGGTGTCCTCGGCGGCCTTGGTCAGCGCCTGGATCGGCAGGTCGCCGGCGAGGGCGACCGAGAGCACGGGCGTCGAGCCGGTGTCGAGCTTCTGGACGACCGGCGGCTCGATCCCGGAGGGCAGGTTGCGCTCGTTGGCGGCGATCTTGTCGCGGACGTCCTGGAGCGCCTGGTTGCCGTCGACCTCGAGCTCGAACTCCATGATCACCGTGGTGACCCCCTCGAGGTTGCGCGAGGTCATGCGCTTGACCCCGCCGAGGGACTGGAGCGACTCCTCGATCGGATCGGCGACCTTCGACTCCATCGTCTCCGGGTCGGCCCCCGGGTAGATGACGGTCGCGGTGACGACCGGGAAGTCGACGTTAGGGAAGAGCTCGACGCCGATCCGCGGGACCGCGAAGAGGCCGAAGACCATGAGCGCGGCGATCATCATCGCCGCGAGCACCGAGCGCTTGACGGAGATCTCCGCGAGCTTCATCGCTACCCCTCCTCACCGCCGGCCTTCGCCGGCCCCATCGCCGCCTCGCCGATCTCGACCTCGACGTACATGCCGGGTCGCAGGAGGTCGTCGGCGTTGTCGACCTCCGCGACCACCTCGATCGTCCGCGTGATCGGGTCGATCGTCGGCATGATCCGCTGGATCTTCGCCGGCCGCGTGACCTCGAGCGCCGTGAAGTGGGCGATCACCTCGCCGCCCGGCCGCAGCGTCCGCAGCTGGGTCTCCGGGACGCGGACGCGCAGCTCGAGCGCGCTCTGGTCCTGGATCACGAGGACGATCGTCGGCGGCATCATGGTCACGGTCTCGCCGACGTTCTTGTTCTTCTTGGCGACGACGCCGTCGATCGGCGAGGTCACGCTGGTGTCGCCGAGGGCCCGCTTGCTCATCGACACGCTGACCTCGGCGCGCTCGACCGCGTTGACTGCGGCGTCGTACTGGGCCTGGGCGCGCTCGACGACGACGTTCGAGACGGTCCCCTTGGCCGCGAGCGACTTCTGGCGCTCGAGCTCGCGGAGCGCCTCGTCGCGGTTGAGGCTCGCGCCCTCGAGGGCGGCTGCGGCCGAGTCGACCTGGAGGCGCATCGTCCCCGGCGACACCTTGAAGAGCATCTGGCCCTTCTTGACCTGCTCGCCCTCGTCGACGGTGATCGTCGTCAGCGTGCCGCTCATCTTCGGGCCGAGCTCGGCGGCCTCGCGCGGGAGCACCGTGCCGACGTAGCGGCCCTCGCGTTGCGCCTTGCCCTTCGGGCCCGGGCGGTCGCTCGCCGGCTCGGGGACGGGGATCGCGGGGGCCGCGGCCTTCGGATCGGGGAGGCCCGTCTCGCCCTCGCCGCTGCCGCAGGCGGGCGCGAGGAGGACGAGCGCGAGGAGGGAGGAGGGGAGGGAGCGGAGCGTGTTCATCGGCGGACCCCGTTGAGGAAGACGTCGAAGACGACCTCGGCCTTGGCGACGAGGTCGGGGGGGCAGCCGCGGCTGACCCAAGCGAAGACCTGGGCGTCCATGAGCCCAGTGAAGAGCTCGCGGAGCTCCTCGGTGGAGAGATCGTCGCGCAGCTGGCCGCGCTCCTGCGCCTCGGCGAAGGCGGCCTTGAGGAGCTCGACGTTGCGGCGGATGTGGTGGTTGTCGCTCTCGCGCAGGCGCTGGCGCGACCACTCGTTGAGGCCGCCCTGGCGCAGGTAGATCGCGAAGAGCGGGCCGTTTTGCTCGAGGAAGCTGAAGACCGTGCGGAGGAAGACGAGGATGCGCTGGGCGGGGTCGGGCTCGGCCGCGGCGGCGGCCTGGACCGTCTCGACGAAGTACTCCTGCCCGCGCTCGAGCATCAGCGCGAAGATCTCGTCCTTCGAGGCGAAGTAGTTGTAGAGCGTGCCGGCGGCGACGCCCGCCTCGGCGGCGATGTCGGTCATCTTCGCGTCGTGGAAGCCGAGGCGGCCGAAGGTCTTGGCCGCGGCCTCGAGGATGGCCTCACGGTAGGCGGCGCGGGTCTCCTCGCGGATCGTCTCGCGGACCCGCCGAGTCCGTCGCTTCTTCTTCGTGGTCTCCGCCATCGCAGCTTCGCCGATCGAACGTTCACCCGTGTGAATGGGCGTTCATAACGCTGATGTTCATTGGAATGAATCGAGGTTCATGTCAATGGAGGATCCTCACGGGGCAATAATCGCCGTAATCTCGGGGTTCTGAGGGCGCGCTCAGAGAGCGCCGTGGCGGATCGCGACGATCGTTCATCCGCTTGAAGTGGGACTCACAGCGGTGAATGGGCGATCGTGCGCGCGTGAAAACGCGCCCGCGTGCGCGGCGGAGCGCGCCGCGGACGGGCGGCTCGCTCGCGGCGTGGCGGCGGCGGCGGGGCTACTCGGAGCCCGCGTCGCTGGCCACGTCGCTCGCGTAGAGCTGACCGACGACGAGCCCGGCGCCGGCGGTCACGCGGAGGACGAAGCGGACGCGCTTGCTGCCGTCGCCCTCGGGCCGGTAGCAGCTCTCGCCGCCGCCGATCACCGTGACCGGGCCGCTCGAGGTGTCCTCGACGATCGTCGTCTCGCCGCCGCGGACCGGGGCGATCGTCGTGATCGCGCTGTGGAGCTCGTCGACGCCGTCGTCACCGACGGCGATCAGCGTGTAGCAGCGGGCGGGGTCGAGGCTGAACTCCTGGTCGACCTCCTGCCCGGGGCTGAGCTCGCTCGCCAGCATGTCGCCGACGTAGCCGCGGCCGGCGGCGTCGGTCGCCGCCCGCTCGGCGAGCGGCCCCTCGGCGAGCGCCGTCGCCTCCTGGGTGACCTCGTCCTCCTCGATCATCGCCGCGTAGTTGGGCTCGTCGTCGGCGGCCTCGGTGGCGCTGGCGGGGGCCTTCGAGGCCTCGTCCTTCTTGCACCCGGCGAAGGCCAGCGCGGCGACGGGGAGCAGGAGGGCGAGTCGGGCGGGGAGCGCAGGCATCGACGGCCGAGGATACGGAGGCGCGTCGCCCTCGCGCAAGCTGCGGCTCGCGGCGCGGAGCGGCGTGCGGAGGTCTCTCGCGTGTCGCGCGAGGTCAACCGCGAGCGGCGGCGTCGCGCCGCCGCGCCGGGGGCGTCGGGCGGTGACGCCCGCGACGCGCCGCTCGGCCTCTGCG
>JAGQIT010001507.1:0-1277 GCA_020431135.1 Myxococcales bacterium
CCGGCTGCTCGCACCCGATCACCGCCAGCGGCATGACCATGGGCCTGCGCGACGCCGAGACCCTCGGCCTCGAGGCGCGGCGGCGGGCGAAGGCGCCGCCGCACGAGCCGTGGCTCGACGCCGCCAGCCTCCGCCGCTACCGCGCCGAGCACGACCGCTACGTGCCGACGCGCCAGGCCCTCGCCGACGCGATCTACGAGGCCTTCCGCGGCGGCAACGAGGGCGCCCGGGCGATCCAGCGCGCGCTCTTCGAGTATTGGATGAGCGGGCCGACCGCGCGGCGGCGATCGATGGCGCTGCTCTCGTGCGCCGAGGGCCGCCCGAGCGTCTTCCTCACCGAGTACCTGAAGACGGCCCGGCACGCGCTCGGCACCTCGCTGGTGCCTCGCCACGCCCGCCACTTCCCGGTCCGTGATCGCCTCCGCCAGGTCCGCGGCGCGGTCAGCCTGGCGAGCGCCAAGCTCGGCCTCGTCGCCGACGTGATGTGGGCGCAGGTCCGGCCGTCGTGGCTGCCGCGCGAGGGCTGAGACCCTCGGGGCTTCGTCCGCCGAAGTCGCCCCGGCGCGGGCGACTTCGGCGGCGCCGTTGAGGCGCGCCGCGACGGCGCTCCTCGACGGCGCTCCTCGCTAGCCACGAAGAACGCGCACGCGCCCGGCGAAGCGGTGCGCGCGGGCTTTGCCCGGACCTCCTCACCGGCTGTCCCGAGCGCCAGAATTGGCAGATCCCCCCGACCCGTGCTTCGATCTCCCCGTGCGCGAACCAGACGGCAGCCCGGACGAACTGATGGACGATCCCCCGGATCGTGACCGCCACGTCGGCGGCGACGACCAGCTCCTCGACGATCCGCCGGCTCCGCGCGCCGACTACCGCGGCGGCGCCGACGAGCTGCTGAGCGCGCCGCCGGATCGCGGCCGCCACGTCGGCGGCGACGACCAGCTCCTCGACGAGCTCCCCGACACCGACTACAACCTCGGCCGCTTCGCCGGCTATCAGGCGGGCTCGCGGATCCGCCGCGTCATCGTCATCGCCCTCGGCCTCGCCACCGTCGGGGCGGTGATCGCCGGCTACTACTACATCACCTACCTCCACGAGCACCGCACGCCGGTCCACGCGGTGCCGCTCCCCGAGGGCACTGACATCTCCGACCGCCCGCGGGTGATGAGCTGGTCGAGCGGCAAGGCGCGCCTCGGCCTCACGCGCGAGCCCCCGGGGCTCCTGGCGATCGAGCTCCCGGACCGGGTGATCCGCCTGGCCGACGGCTGCGACTCGGCGCAGGT
>JAGQIT010001507.1:1350-2135 GCA_020431135.1 Myxococcales bacterium
CAACGCGCTGGACGGAGCGCGACGCTGCGACGGGCCTGCGACGCGCAGCGCTCATCAACACGCTGGACCGCGCGTCGGCGTGACGACGTGCACCACAGGCCGCTAGCCGCCGAGCTCCTCGAGCTTCGCCTCGAGCTCCTCGACGACCTTCTGCTGCTTGGCGTAGTTCTCCTCGACGATCTTGCCGCGGCTCTCGGCGACCTCGCGCTCGTCTGCGCTGGCGGCGTCTTGCTTGACCTTCTCGAGGCGCTTCACGAACTCGTAGCGCCTCTCGAGCATCGCCTTCTCGCGGACGAGCTCGGCCCGGTAGTAGGCGCGCTCCTCCTCGATCGAGTCGAAGCTCTCCGGCTTCTTCTTCGGCTTCGGCGTCCCGGGGCTCAGGCGCATGCCCTCCTGCGGCACGCCGATCGCCGGGTTGCGCCGGCCGTCCGGGCGGCCCTGGGCGTCGTCGACCGAGCGCGCCCCGATGCCGCCGCGGACGCGCCCGCCGGCGCCCGCCGACTTGTCGCCCTCCTGCGCCGACTGGCTCGCCTTGTCGGCTTCGCTGCGGGTCGCCTCCTCGCCGCCGCTGCCCGTACCAAAGATAAGGAACGCGGCGACGCCGAGGATCCCGACCCCGGCGATGATCGCGGGCAGCGGGCTGCCCTCCTCCTCCGGTTGTGCGGACGGGGTTTCCGTGCTCATGGCCGGCAGGTTATAGCACGGGCGATGACGGGCCCCGGGAGATGAGCGCCGCGCCCGACGATGATGACGCCCGCGACCGCAGCGGTCGCGCCCCAGCGCAG
>JAGQIT010000202.1:0-723 GCA_020431135.1 Myxococcales bacterium
CGAGGCGCCCGCGCTGGCGACCTACTCGCTGCTGCCGATCATCCAGGCCTTCGCCGGCGCCGCCGGGGTCGCGGTCGAGACCCGCGACATCTCCCTCGCCGGCCGGATCCTCGCCACCTTCCCGGAGGCGCTGCGCGAGGACCAGCGGATCGGCGACGCCCTCGCCGAGCTCGGCCGCCTGGCCACGACCCCGCAGGCCAACATCATCAAGCTCCCCAACATCAGCGCGTCGATCCCCCAGCTCAAGGCGGCGATCGCCGAGCTCCAGGCCAAGGGCTTCGCCGTCCCTGACTACCCCGACGAGCCCGAGACCGACGCGGCGCGGGCGATCAAGAAGCGCTACGACAAGGTCAAGGGCAGCGCCGTCAACCCGGTCCTGCGCGAGGGGAACTCGGACCGCCGCGCCCCCAAGGCGGTCAAGGAGTACGCGCGCAGCAACCCGCACCGCATGGGCAAGTGGTCGAAGGACTCGAAGACCCACGTGGCGACGATGGACGGCGGCGACTTCTTCGCCAACGAGCGCTCGGTGACGGTGCCGGCGGCGACGACCGTGCGCATCGAGCACGTCGGCGTCGGCGGCGAGGTCACGGTGCTCAAGGACGACCTCGGGCTCCTCGCGGGCGAGATCATCGACGCGACGGCGATGAGCAAGGCGGCGCTCGTCGCCTTCCTCGCCGCGCAGATCGACGACGCGCGCGAGCAGGGCGTGCTCTTCTCGCTGCA
>JAGQIT010000202.1:747-3878 GCA_020431135.1 Myxococcales bacterium
GACCCGATCATCTTCGGCCACGCCGTCCGCGCGTTCTTCAAGCCGGTCTTCGACGAGTTCGGCGCGGACTTCGACGCCCTCGGCGTCGACGTCAACAACGGCTTCGGCGACCTCGTCGCCAAGATCCAGGCGCTCCCCGCCGACAAGCGGGCGGCGATCGACGCGGCGATCAAGGCGGTCTACGCCCGCGGCCCGGCCCTGGCGATGGTCGACTCCGACAAGGGGATCACCAACCTCCACGTCCCGAGCGACGTCATCATCGACGCGTCGATGCCGGCGATGATCCGCAACTCCGGGCAGATGTGGAACGCCGCGGGCAAGACCGAGGACACCAAGGCGGTGATCCCCGACAGCTCCTACGCCGGCGTCTACCAGGCCGTGATCGACGACTGCAAGGCCCACGGCGCCTACGACCCGCGGACGATGGGCAGCGTCTCGAACGTCGGCCTGATGGCCCAGAAGGCCGAGGAGTACGGCTCCCACGACAAGACCTTCGAGATCGCCGCGGCCGGCAAGGTCCGGGTCGTCGACGCCGACGGCAACGCGCTCCTCGAGCACGACGTCGAGGCCGGCGACATCTGGCGCGCCTGCCAGGTCAAGGACGCGCCGGTCCGCGACTGGGTCAAGCTCGCGGTGACGCGGGCGCGGGCGACCGGCGTCCCGGCGGTCTTCTGGCTCGACGAGAACCGGGCGCACGACGCCGAGCTGATCAAGAAGGTCCACGCCTACCTCGGGGATCACGACACGAAGGGGCTCGAGATCCACGTTCTCGCGCCGGTCGACGCCTGCAAGTTCTCGCTCGATCGGATCCGCGCCGGCAAGGACACGGTCTCGGTCACCGGCAACGTCCTCCGCGACTACCTCACCGACCTCTTCCCGATCCTCGAGGTCGGCACCAGCGCGAAGATGCTGTCGATCGTCCCGCTGATGAACGGCGGCGGCCTCTTCGAGACCGGCGCCGGCGGCTCGGCGCCGAAGCACGTCCAGCAGTTCGTCGCCGAGGGCCACCTGCGCTGGGACTCGCTCGGCGAGTTCCTCGCCCTCGCGGCGTCGCTCGACTTCCTCGGCGGTCGCTACGACGACCCGACGGCGAAGATCCTCGGCGCGACGCTCGACGACGCGACGACCCAGTACCTCCTCACCGACAAGGCGCCGTCGCGCAAGTGCGGCGAGCTCGACAACCGCGGCAGCCACTTCTACCTGGCGATGTACTGGGCCAAGGCGCTCGCCGAGCAGGGCGACGACGCCGACCTGAAGGCCCGCTTCGCGCCGCTCGCCGAGGCCCTTGCGAGCAACGAGGCGACGATCGTCGGCGAGCTCAACGGCGCCCAGGGCCCGGCCGTCGACATCGGCGGCTACTACATGCCGGACGACGCCCTCGCGTCGGCGGCGATGCGCCCGAGCGCGACGCTCAACGGGATCATCGACGGCTTCACGCGCTAGAGCTCGCGCCGCCGCGTCGCAGAGAGGGGCCCGCGCGGGCCCCTCTCTCTTTGGTTTCCTAGTTGGGTTCCTCTGCGGGCGAGCGCCGGACGGCTCTGCGCGTTGTCCTCGCGGAGGGCGGCCGTCAGCGGCTCGCAAGGCGCGCGTCGATCGCCTCGTAGCGGGCCATGAGCGCGGTCTGGGCCCTCGCTATTGCCTTCAGCGGCGAGTCGATCGGCGGCTCGACGATCCCGGCGACGAAGGCGTGGACGACCGCGTCGAGGGTCGACGGCGCGTCGCCGAAGAAGAGCGGGCCGCCGCGTCGGCCCGCGAATTGATCGAGGGTCTCGAGGATCCGCTGGCCGTGGGCGACGATCTCGGGCTCGTCCATGCGGCCCGTCCCCTGGGCGAAGAGCTGCTTGAGGGTCGCCTTGCGGACGGCGCCGACGATCATCCCGAGGAGGAAGCTCGGGACGCCGGAGCTGGCGATCACCGCGCGGATCGTCGGGCCGTAGGCGGCCCAGCCGGCGTCGGTCTGCCAGCGGAAGTAGGTGACGACGAAGTAGAGGTCGCGCTCGATCATCGACCGCAGGGCGAAGGCGTCGGCGCGGGCGTCGGCGTCGAGGTGGGCGTCGAGGTCGGCGAGGCCGGCCTCGGCGAGGTAGCGGATCGCCCCCTGGGAGTCGGGGACCTTGCGGCCGTCGTGCTCGATGTAGGGGAGCTTGCCGCGCGGCGCCGTGCGGATGTTCCCCGGCTGCTTGTCGTAGGCGAGGCCGGCGAGGCGCAGGTAGTTCTCGAGCTTGTGGACGAAGGGGCTGACGTCAGGCAGGGCGCCGAAGGAGCCGAAGCCGTAGACGGTGATCGGGGCGGACATCGCCGAAGGATGACGTCTCCGCCGCCGGGGCGCAATCGCACATCAAGCGGGCGCGCTGGGCCCTTGCCGCGGCTTCGAGAAGGGGCCCAAATCGTCCCCATCGAGCGCAGCGCAGCGGCGCTTCGCCGGCGCGCGCGGCCGACGATCGCGACGACGACCGCGGCGCGAGACGGCGGCCTCCTAGCGCCAGCGGCCGACGGTGAAGAGGTGCTCGCCGGTCTTGAGCTCGAAGGCCTCGAGCCAGGTCCATTGGGCGACGAAGACGCGGCTGTCGCTGACGCTGAGGAGCGTCGGCCCCGACGAGACCTCGCCGCTATGCGGGATCGCGACGTCCCAGAGGACGGCGCCGCGCTCGACGTCGCGGGCGACGAGGCGCTCGCCCTCGTCGCTCGTCTTGAGCCCGTAGGTAGTGACGAGGACGTCGCCGCGGAGGAGCGCGAGGGTGGGGTCGCCCTCCTCGGCCGCGAGGGGATCGCCGGCCGGGAGCGGGCTCGCCCACAGGAGCTCGGTCCCGCGGTAGACGGCGATCATCGGCACCGCGGTCCCGGGATCCTTGACCCCGAAGGCGACGTGGAGGTCGCCCGCCGTGAAGCCGCGGCCGAGACGCATGCCCTGCGGTGGTTCGACGGCCTCGTCGTCCTCGTCGCCTGTTCCGGGGTGCCAGGGGTCGACGGCGTTCTCGCGGAAGACCCCGCTGCCGTCGGCGATCCCGTAGGTGCCGGGGGTCCGCAGGGCCGCGTCGCAGCCGTCGGGCGCCTGCGCCGGGCGGAAGGCGCCGTCGGCGAGGGCGACGGCGCGGGCGACCTCATCCGCGGTGACGACGATCGCCTCGCCG
>JAGQIT010001508.1:0-156 GCA_020431135.1 Myxococcales bacterium
CGAGGCGGGGGAAGTCGACGAGCTCCGCGGGAGGGCGCTCCCCCCGGTTGCGGCCGCGTCGGCGCGCGCGGCCGGCCGCGCGCTCGTCGGGGTCTGCGCAGCTCTCTTCGTCCTCGTCGTCGTCATCGTCGTCGTCGGGCTTCGGCGGGGCGATCG
>JAGQIT010001508.1:316-847 GCA_020431135.1 Myxococcales bacterium
GCTCCTAGCTCGACACCGGCCACAGGTAGACGACGCCAACAGGGTCGCTGCGCACGGCCTTGACCCTGTAGCCGTCGATGATCCGCTTGGGCTCGGACTTCAGCTCGTCCTTGAGGGCCTCGAGGCGCCGCTCCCAGCGGCGGAGGTCGGCGGCGCGCTGGCGCTGCTCGTCCTCGTTGAAGCCGAGGGTGAGCTGCTTCTCGGCCTTGGGATCGGCGAGCTTCTCCTTGAGGCGCTTGCGCTGGCGCTTGAGGATCGCCTTCATCGCCTCGGCCTCGCCGGCGCCGCGCTCCGTGAGCTTGGCCTCGGCGCGCTCGGCCGTGGTCTTGGCGAGCTGGCCGAGGGCGCCGGTGAGCTCGGCGACGTCGCGCGGGGCGGCGGCGGCGAGGCGCTCGCGGATCCCCTCGGGGACGTCGCGCAGGCGCGGGCTGGCGAGCGCGCGATCGAGGAGGCGGAGGACCTCGTCGCGGCCGGCGTCGCCGAGCGGGACGAGCTTGAGGGAGTCTCCCGCGCGAGCGTCGGGGTCGGTCC
>JAGQIT010001508.1:929-1938 GCA_020431135.1 Myxococcales bacterium
TCGTCGGTGCGCAGGACGCAGGCGCGGGTGAGGTCGTGGTTGACGAAGCCCTGGGCGAGGAAGCGGCCGAGGAGGCGCTGGACGACGCGGTGCTCGAGGTGGAGGTGGACGACCTCGTCGTCGAGGGTGCCNNTCGCGGAAGACGACCGGGCGGATCGGCGCGCGCTTGCGCCACTCCCAGGGCTTCTCGCCGCGCTCGCGCGGGGCCCGGAGGGTGTCGAGGGTCGCGGCCCAGCTCGGATCGGCGCCGGAGCGCTGATCGAGTGCGGGGACGACCCAGCGGGCGCGCTCGGGGTCGTCGGCGGCGGCCTTGGCGTCCTCGGGCTCGAGGGGCTCGGCGCCGATCACCCGCAGCGACGCCGAGAGGGCGCCGCGGAAGTGGCGGTCGTCGAGGGCGAGCCAGTCCTGCGAGGTCTCGAGGAGCTTTCGCAGCTCGTCGATCTGGCGCTCGACCTCGGCCCGGCCCTGGCGCGCGCGGTCCTCGAGCTCCTCGCGGATCGCCGCGCTCGCCCGCCGCGAGGCCTCGTCGCTGGCGTCAGCGCCGTCGATCGCCTCGGCGAGGGCGGCCGCGTCAGCGTGGGCGATCCCCGGCGAGAGGAGCTTGTCGACGTTGCGCAGGAGCACCGGCGAGAGGGTCCCGAGCTCGCGCTGGATCGTCTCGGTCTTCTTGACCAGGACCTCGAGGACGCGATCCTCGGCGCGCTGCGGCAGGAGGAAGTAGTGGCAGCGGACGACCGGCGAGCGCTGGAGCTTGCGGTCGATCCGGCCGTTGCGCTGCTCCATCTTCGACGGGTTCCAGGGGACGTCGAAGTGGAAGAGGTCGGCGCAGTGGTTTTGCAGGTTGACGCCCTCGCGGGCCGCGTCGGTGGCGATGAGGATCCGCAGCGGGTGCTTCTTCGGGTCGCTGTTGAAGGCGCGCTTGATCTTCTCGCGGTTCTCGTCGCCGATCCCGCCGTGGAACTGGCCGATCCGCGCCTCGGCCCCGTCGGTGCCGGCGATCGCCCCCTGG
>JAGQIT010000203.1 GCA_020431135.1 Myxococcales bacterium
GGGCACCCAGGCGGCCAACCTCGTCCAGACCTACGCGATCCCCCACATCTCCTCCGGGGACATGCTCCGCAGCGCCGTCAAGGCCGGCACCGAGCTCGGCAAGACCGCCGACCGCTACATGAAGGCGGGCGACCTCGTCCCCGACGAGGTGGTCATCGGCATGATCATCGAGCGCATCGCCGCCGACGACTGCGCCAAGGGCTTCATGCTCGACGGCTTCCCGCGGACCAAGCCGCAGGCCGCCGCCCTCGACGACGCCCTCACCGGGGCCGACGTCAACCTCGACGCCGTCGTCCTGATCGAGGTCCCCGACGAGCTGATCGTCGAGCGGATCACCGGCCGCCGCAGCGACCCCGAGACCGGCGCGATCTACCACCTCAAGTTCAACCCGCCGCCGGAGGCCGTCATGGACCGCCTCGTCCAGCGCAAGGACGACACGGCCGCCGCCTGCGAGGCCCGCCTCGACAAGTACCACCGCGACACCGCGCCGGTGATCCCCTACTACGAGTCGCGCGGCCTCCTGCGCCGCGTCGACGGCGTCGGCAGCCCGACCGAGGTGCTGATGCGGATCACCACCGCCCTCAAGGCCCACGGGCAGGCGGCGAGCTAGGCTGGGCGAAGCGAGCGCCGCGACGCGCGGCAGACGGGGAGGACCAGAGATGAGGCGCCGACCATGAACAGCCCGAGCGAGCGGACCCCGCTGCGCTACGCCGCCCCGAACATCGTCACCGGCCTGGCGATGTTCTTCGGGCTGACGGCGATGGTCTCCGCCACCCACGGCGAGTTCGTCTTCGCCGGCTGGCTGATCATCTGGGCGACCTTCCTCGATCGCCTCGACGGCGTCGTCGCCCGCCTCCTCAAGGCGACCAGCGAGTTCGGCGTCCAGATGGACTCGTTCGCCGACTTCTTCAACTTCGGGATCGCCCCCGCCTTCCTGATCTACACGGCGCTCACCCAGACCCCCGGGCTCCCCTTCGCCAGCGGCGGCCACCACGTTCTCATCGTCGTCGCGTCGATCGCCTGGATCTTCGCCTGCACCTTCCGCCTCGCCCGCTTCAACGTCATCGCCGACGAGCCGCGCTTCAAGGGGCTCTTCTTCGGCGTGCCGACGACGATCGCCGCCGGCACCCTGGCGACCTGGTTCCTCGTGCTCCTGAAGTACGCGGCCGCCGACAACCCGCTCACCGGCCGCGACCTCTTCCCCGAGGGCCGGGCCTTCGGCGACCTCGCCCTCTCCGCCGACGCCTGGATGGCGCTGCCGATCGGCATGCTCGTCGGCGCCGTCCTGATGGTCGCCAACGTCCGGATCCGCAAGCTCGGCATCGGCTTCAAGTCGCCGCTGGCGATCGCCCTCTCGCTGGTCGCCCTCACCGGCGTCGCCTTCGGCTTCGCCCGGATCTTCCCCGAGCTGATGGTCCTCCTGCCCTCGAGCTTCATCCTCGTGTCGCTCGCGTCGCAGGGCTCGCCGGCGCTGCGCAAGATCAAGCCGCCGCCCTACCTGCCGATCGGCAAGGCCTGAGCGCAGACCTCTGCGCCGCGCGGCGCCCGGCCGTCGCCGCACAGCCTCGCCGCGATCGGCGATACTCGTCGTATGGGTTGGGCGACGTGGCGATGGGTGGCATGCACCGCGATGTACACGACGGGCTGCGTCCTCAGCAGCCCCGACTTCGACGGCGAGAGCTCCGCCTCGAGCACCGGGCCGACGTCGACGGCCGCGAGCACCGGCGCCAGCGAGACCTCCACCGGCGACAGCGACAGCGGCAGCGGCACGGCGACGAGCGCGAGCTCAGGGGCGACGGCGGGCGGCACCTCGTCGGGGAGCGAGACCTCGACCGACACCGGCACGACCACCTCCGGGGCTGACGCGACGAGCACCGGCGGCCTCACCGACGGGAGCACGACCGCGGACACGACCGGCGACGTCGACTCGACGAGCACGACCGCGGAGGGCTTCGATCCCCTCACGCTGATGAACTACACGCTGGAGAATTGTACGAAGGGCCCGCACTGCTCCAACGGCAACCCGGTCGCCGCGTTCATCCGCGCCTACGAGTGCTTCACGGCGCCGGTCGATCCGCCCTTCGTCATGACCCGCGTCGGCGTCCAGGTCCGCTACCGCATCGGCCAGCCAGGCGCGACGCTCAAGGTCTACCCCTTCGACCCGGGGACGAAGCTGCCGCTCTTCGGCGAGGCCCAGAGCCGCGCGCTCGGGGCGATCACCACGACCGGGCCGCTCGACTTCCCCCTCGATCCGCCGATCGCGATCGACAGCAAGGACTTCTGCGTCAGCGTCGAGGGCGGCAACGGCAGCGACCAGACCCTCGCGCTGTGGACCGACACGATCACCCAGGCGCCGGGCGAGGCGTTCGTCGAGATGGAGAGCGCCGGCCTCGGCTGCGACTACGACCTCACGCGCCTGACCAAGTGGTACAACATCGACTTCGCGCACTACTGCGTCGACGTCGACATCGGGCCGCCCTGAGCCGCGCAGCCCGCGTCAGCGGCGACCCGACCGCCCGAGGCGCGCCGCGCCGACGACGTGGAGGAGCGCCTGCTCGAGGGTGCTGAAGGTCTGGACGTCGCCGAGCTCGACCTCGAGCTCGACGAGGGTCTGGGCGACGTCCGCCCGGATGCCGACGAACGAGCAGCGGGCGCCGACGAGGCGCGCGGCGGCGACGGTCCGGAGGAGGCGCGCGGCGACCTCCGTGTCGACGGCGCTGACGCCCGTGATGTCGAGGATCACCTGGCGCGCGCCCTCGGCCTGGATCGCCCCGAGGATCGCGAGGAGGAGCTGGTCCGCCCGCCCCTTGTCGATGCTGCCGATGAGCGGCACCGCCAAGACGCCCTTCCACAGGCGGAGCACCGGCGTCGCCAGCTCGTCGATGAGCCGCCGCTGGGCGCTGACGAGCTCGCTCTCGACGCGCTCGCGCTCGTCTGCGTTCCAGCGCTCGTCGGTGATGTCGCGGGCGATGCCGACGGAGCCGAGGATCTCGCCGTCGTCGGCGACGACCGCCGTCTTGCGCGTCGACAGCCAGACCTCCCGGCCCTCGCGCTGCTCGTCGATCGGCTCCTCGACGTGCTTGAGCTCGCCCGAGGCCATCACCAGCGCGTCGTCCTTGCGGAACGCCTCGGCCTGCTCGCGCGGCCACAGGTCGAGGTCGGTCTTGTCGAGGATCTCGTCGAAGCCGCGAGCCGCGAGCCCCGTGAACGCCTCGTTGACCGCGACGAAGCGACCCTCCGTGTCCTTAACCCACGCGATCCCGTCGGCGGCCTCGAGGAGCGCCCGCAGCTGCGCCCGCAGGGCCCTGTTCGCGCGTCGAAGCTCAGCGATCGTGTTCGCGTCAGACACCGTAGGCTCGCACCTCCAGCCCGCCGGGGGCGCCCGGGGACCGGACCATCGTAGCACCGGTCGCGCCGGTCTCTGCTCCCAAGGACAGGCGAAACGAGCTGCCGCTCTCGCGTGCGGACATCACCGCCTCTCGTGGCTGACGCGTGTCCCTGATTTCGACCTCCGCGAGGCCACGAAACGACGTTGTCTCCGCGTGACCTCCGCGTTCGCCGAGCCTCGCCGACGTCCGCGTCGTCACACGCAGAGCTTCGCCGACGTCTACACTGCAGCGACCACGCGCCGCGCCGCGCCCGACGTGTGAACGGAGCGACGACGCGCCCGCGGCACGCCTCGCTCCGTCCCCCGCCGGCGTCGCGGCGGTCGCTCGCTACTCCGCCGGCGGCGCGCCGGCGCTGGCCTGCTCGACCTCGCCGCCGCTCTTGGCCTGCGCCTTCGCCTGCGCCCGCGGCCGCAGGCCGGCGGCCTCGAAGACCACGTCCGGCGTCACCGCCTTCTCGGCGGCGAACTTCGCCTGCGCCGACTCGATGCGCTGGAGCAGCTCCGCCTGGTACTCGGCGAGGCGCTCCTTGACGCGCTCGCGCTTGGCGAGGTCGCGGCGCAGGTCCTCCTGGTAGCGCTTGAGGAAGTAGCCGATCGTCTCGACGCGGATCTTGATCGACCCGGTCGGCTTGTTCTCGTCGACGTCCTTGAACGAGAAGTAGGGCGTCCCCGAGTTCTCGACGACCTCCTCGATCACCGTGTAGATCGGCGCGTCGTGGCCGCACTTGAAGCTCGACAGCTCGAGGGCGACCAGGTTCGGGTGGCGCGCCGTCAGCTTCGCCGCCCACACCTTCTGGTTGGTGTTCTCAGAGTAGCTGTTCTTCCAGACATCCGAGATGTCAAAGGGGTCTTGGATGTAGCCGGCGTCGATGTCGGCCTGGAAGAGCGGGCGGACGAACTCGTCGTCGATCGGCAGCGAGTGGATCGTCAGGATCGGGTAGCCGAGCTTCTGGAGCTCGTCAGGGATCTCGTGGTTCATCCCCGGGTCGTTGTGGTACGGCCGCGCGAGGAGGACGATGCCGATCCGCTGCTCCGCCTCGAGCTGCTCGATGACCGCCTTGCCGCGCGCGCGCAGGTCCTCGTAGAAGCGGACCTGGGCCTTGAACGCCTCGTCGACGGCGCGGCTGTTCTCCTCCTCCGAGAGCCCGAGGGCGTCGCGGAAGTAGCTGTACATCTGGCGCTTGCACAGCTTCTCCTCGGCCATCTGGACGAAGGGGACGATGAGCTCGGTGCCCTTGTCGGCGAAGATGTCCGACTCCTTGGTGAAGGCCGCCTTGGTCGTGTCCGCCGAGCCGACGACGGTCGGGCAGGCGCGGGCGCCGACGGTGCCCTTGATCCACGTCTCCATCGAGTCGACCTGCGGGAAGACGATGAAGTCGAGCGGCTTCTTCTTGTGCTTGACCTCGAGGAGGTTGTGCATGTGGGCGATGCACACCTTCGACGGGAAGCACGGGTCGATCGCCCCGCGCTTGGCCCCCTCCTTGTACAGCTCCTCGCTCGTGAAGTCCGAGTAGATGATGTTGCGCGGGAGCACCCCGAGCGCCTCGAAGTAGGCCGAGAAGAAGGGGTTCTGCGAGTACTGGTTGAGGACCCGCGGGATGCCGATACGCAGCTTCGAGCGGCGGACGAGGACCTCGCGGCGGCGCGCCTGCTCGTCGAGGCGGGCCTTCGCCGGCGCCGCGACCTTGTCGCGCAGCGGCGCCGCGGCGTCGACCTTCTCGGCGAGCTTCTCGACCTGGGCGACCGCCTTGCCGAGGAGCCCCGAGACCTTCGGCGAGTGGTTGAGCTTGCGCAGGAAGCCGTCGACCCTCTCCTGGTGCTCGGCGAGCTGCGGCGGCAGCTCGATCGACTCCGGCAGGCCGATCCCGAGGTCGTCCGGGTCGTCGGCGACGAGCGGCGGGTTCTGGGCCTTCCACACCGCCTTCGCCGCGTGCGCCGCGAGGTTCGGGAAGTCGCGCTTGAAGGTGTCGAGCCCCTTCTTGATCTTCTTCATCGACTCGATGTCCTCGACCTCGCCCTTCTCACAGGTGGCGATGATCAGGCGCTTGGTCGCGACGGCCTGGTCGGGCTTGTCCTCCTTCTTGCGGATCTGGAGGAGCTGGCCGAGGGCCATGCGCTGCTCCGCCTCCTCGGCCTGGATCTCGAGGTCGACGTCGATGAAGGTGCGCAGGCACTTGTTCTTGCAGAAGTAGCAGCGGGTCGACTCGTCGCGCTTCTGCGAGAAGGCGATCGTGTCGATCTTGTCCATGCCGATCCACTCGGTGTCGTGGCCGAGCTGCTGGTGCAGGCGCCGGACCTCGAGCGCCGCGCCGATCGCCCCCGACTCGCCGCAGTGCTTGTGGACGATGACGTCGGCCTCCATGCCCTTCGACTTGAAGCGCTCCTGGATGAAGTCGACCTGCGACTTGACCGCGGCGAGGTTGTGCTGCGTGCCGCCCTGGAGGACGAAGCGCGTGCCGAGCTTGGCGAGGTTGGGGATCTGCGAGACGTAGAGCCAGATGTTCTTCGGCAGGACGTTGGCGAGGCCGGCCATGATCTCCTCCGGCGCCCAGCCCTGGCGCTGGAAGTCGACGATGTC
>JAGQIT010000204.1 GCA_020431135.1 Myxococcales bacterium
GCGAGGAGCGCCGCGGGGATCCGCTCCTGACGGACGTAGGGGGGGTTGCCGACGACGACGTCGAAGTCGCCGACGAGCGGCGCGAGGAGGAAGTCGTCGCGGCGCAGCCACGCGTCGCAGAGGGCGTCGGCGTGGCTAGGCGCGGCGCCCCAGGCGAGGAGGCGGGCGCGGGCGCGGGCGCGGGTCGTCACCAGCGACGCGGAGTGGATCTCGACGCCGCAGAGCGCGTGACGGAGGGCGTCGAGGGCCTGCGGCGGCGCGCCGCCGTGGCCGGAGAAGGCGGCGAGGAGGCGATCGAGCGCGGCGAGGAAGAAGTCGCCGGCGCCGAGGGAGGGCTCGAGGAGGCGGCGGGTGTGGAGCGGCTGGTCGGCGGTGTAGCGGGCGAGATCGAGGATCGCGTCGACGACCTCCGCGCGGGTGAAGACGGCGCCGCGCTCGACCTCTCCCTGGACAGCGAGCTCGTCGAGAGCGGCGCGGATCGCCTGCGAGCGACCGGCGTGGCTGAGGATCTCGGGCTCCACGCGCCTGGGATGATATCGCGCCGCCGCGTCAGCGGTCACAAACCCGACGTCGCATCGCGAAGGCCTTCGGGTCAGGTCGGCGTCGCTGGGACGCGTGGCGGAGACGGGAGCCTAGAGTGGGCGTCCGCCGCGAAGAGCGTGGACGCCCGACGTGGCGTCACGGCGAGAACGGCGACGCCCGTCGGCTTGGAACGGCGTACCAGGGGTGAGGTCGGGCAACGGCGCGGACGCGGCGTTCGCCGCAACGGCGTCACGCGATCGCAGGAGGCCTCGCGGGGCGCGTGAGGGGTCCGCAGCGCGGACCTCTGCTCAACAGGCGAGGAGGGCGGCGAGCGGCGGCGCCGCGTGCAGGGCGAAGAGGATCTGCGCGCCGTAGTAGAGCGGCAGGCCGATCAGGCGGTTGATGAACCCGCGGGCGACGAAGCGGTGACGGGCGACGAAGAGGTCTGAGATGAAGAAGGCGACGCCGGCGACCGCGAGCGCCGGGCTCTGCGCGGCGTAGCCCGCGGCGACCGCGAGGATCGCCATGCCGGAGACGGCGAAGATGTAGGCGATGACCGCGGCGCGCAGCTTGTCAGGGACGTGCGGCAGCACCCAGCGGGCGGTCCCGAGGGCGAGCGCGGCGACGACGACCGCGGCCGCGGCCGCGGCCGTCAGGTCGATCCCGCGGACGACGAAGGCGACCCCGTAGGCGATGTGAGCGAGGAGGAAGGCGACGAGGCCCGAGGCGAACATCTTGGTCGCCCGCGAGAGGAGGAAGATGTCGCCGAGCATGGACAGGCCGAGGGCGACGAGGAGCACCTGTCCCCAGGTGCTCGCGAGGGCGCCGGCGTCGACGGCGATGGCGATGAAGCCCGCCGACGCGGCGGTCTTTGTCAGCGCCCGGCCGACGCGGAGGTGGGCGCGATCGGCCGCGAGGTGGAGGACGAGCGCGAGGACAGTGGCGAGGACGAGCACGGGTCGCGGCAGTGTAGGGCCCGGCGAATCCACCCGTCCACCGCGGACCCGCGCGCCGCTACGCCGGCCATGCCTCGAGCTTCGGCGGAGTCGAGAGGGACGGCAGGAAGAGCGGCTCTGATAAGCACTCGAGCACGCCCCCCCGCGCGAGACTGAACGCGCTCCGTGCTCCCCCCCCGCCGTCGCGGGCCGCGATGCGGCGCCTCGCGGGTGCTATCACGATCGGCGTGTGGGGGACCGAGTCGACGCACCCGCGCCATCAGGCCCATCGAGCGACGATCCCCGCGTCTGAGGTCGAGGCCTTCGTCGCCCTCCTCGCCGTCGATCCGGAGCCGTCGGCGCTCGGCCGCCCGCGGACGCCCGGAGGCGCGCTGCGGGCCGCGCTGATGACCATCGTCGAGCACGTCGCCTACGCCCTCGCCTTCGGGCTCGGGGTCGCCGGCGCGGGCCTGGTCCTCATCGAGCTCATCGCCCTCGCGCTCGAGCTCCTCGGCGTCGAGCCGGCGTTCGGCTGGGCGCTGACGGCCTACCTCATCTTCGCGGCGACGCTGATGATCGTCGGCGGGGTCGGCCGCCTCGTCTTCGCGTCGGACCCGCGGGAGATGGCCGCCCGACTCGTCGCCAGCGCGAAGGCCGAGAAGTACCCGAGCTCGCGCGAGGACCTCGGCGCGGCGCGGGCCCGGCTCCGCTCCGCCCGCGGCCGCCGACGCGCCGCGGCCTGGCTCAGCGCGCTGCTCCGTCGTCTCCCCGAGCCGCCGGCGGTGGAGGTCCAGTGGAGCGCGTCGCAGCACGGGGGCTGGATCTTCTCCGGGCTCAAGGGGCGCGAGGGGGAGGTGCGGCTGGCGCTCGACGGCTCCGGCGCGCTCGAGGCCACGAACCGCTCGACCTGCGCGCGCGCCTCGCTCACGGGGCCGCCGGACGACCCGGAGCAGGTCGCCGCGCGCGACACGATCCTCGGCTGGCTAGGCGTCGACGGCGACAGCGACGGCGCGGCCGCGCGACGCGAGCCCGTCGGGCTCCGGACGGCGCGCATGTCCTTTTGGACATCTGTTGCGATATGGCTCGTCGCCTGGGGAGCGGCCGTGATCGTCGGCGCGCTGGCGGTGGTCGAGCACCTGCCGTCGCAGTGGGCGGCGCTCGCCGGCTACATCATCGCCGCGAGCGTCGCGGTGCTGCTCATGGGCCTGCGCTCGCACCTCGCCTACCGCCACCCGGGGCTGCGCGGGCCCGTCCTGACGCCGGAGGAGCGGGCCGCGGACATCTACGAGTCCGCAGAGGCCGACGCGGCCGTGAAGGGGTGACGATCAGCGCCGCGGTCGCGGCTGGCATTGGCTGAGGAGCATGAGCTCGGCGCCGAGGAGCACCTCGTGCGCGTCGTGGAGGTCGACCTCCGGGGGCTCGCCGACCGCCGCCGCGCCGGCGCCCGCGAGCGGCCTCGCCCCGCGCTCGGCCGTGGACGCCGCGTCCCAGCGTTGGAAGGCCGCGTAGGCCTCGCCAGCGTCGACCTGCGCCCGGACCTCGGCGAGGAGCGGCGCCCTCGACGGGCGCCCCTCCTCGACCCGCGCGGCCAGGCTGCGGACGCTCGCCTCGATCTCAGCGCAGCTCCGCGGACGCGCAGGCGTACGTCCGCAGCGCTTGACGGCGACGACGAGGAGGGCGACGACGGTGACGAGCACCGTGCCGACGAATTGGATCTTCGTCGCGCCCCACGCGGTGCGGAGCGGGACGCCGACGCGCGGCGGCCGGGTCCGCACACGGGCGGGCGGGGCGACGCGGACGACCTCGACGCCGTGCGCCTCGGGGTCGATCGTCGGCCGCTCCTTGGCGAAGCTGGCGAGGCCCGCGAACGCGCCCGTGATCCGATCGTAGCCGGGGCGGTCCCACTCGTAGATCTCGAGGCCCGCGTCGAGGGCCGCCTGCCACCAGGCGAGCGCGCGGTCGAGGTGCTCGCGGACCGCCGGCGAGGGCGGCCGTCGCCGCAGCGCCCGGCCGATCCGCGCGGCGCTGCGGCTGTCCCAGACGAGGGTGCCCTCTCCCCGCATCACCCCCTTGAACTGGCGATCGGCGAAGACCCGGCGCGCGGTCTGCTCGAGGGTGAAGGAGACGTCGAGGAGGAGCGCGTCGGTCTCGGCCTCGGTGAGCGGCTCGCCGCGATCGAGGCGATGCCAGCGCTCGCCGTCGAGGGCGCGGCCCGGCTCGTCGCCGCGGAGCCCGTGGTAGCGCGGCGGGTAGAGGTCCGTGACCCAGCGATCGCGGGTCTCGCCGCCCGTCCGCTCGTCAACCGCGCCCACGCCTACCGCCCCGCCGCGCCACCTGCGGGAGGATAGGCCCCTCGCCGCCCGCGGCAACAGGCCCGGCGTTCGAGCGCCTTGATCGTCGACCCAGCGACGCGCCGACGCGGCCGCTCGCTCGATAGCAGCGCGCCTCGCCGGCGACGCGCAGGCGCCCATCTTCGGGCTTCACGGGGCGAGTCGCCGCGGCTAGCGACGCCACCCCGGGCGCGGCCGCTCTCCCGCGCGTTCTGGTAGCATCGGCCGGCCATGCCGCACCGCCCGCCGAGCATCATCACCCACCTGAACGCCCTCCAGGAGGAGCACGGGTGGCTCCCCGGCGACGCCCTGCGCGAGCTCGCCGAGCGCCTCGGCGTGCCCCTCCACAGGATCGAGGGGGTCGCCTCCTTCTATCCTCACTATCGTCGCCGGCCGCCGGCAGGGCACAGCGTCCAGGTCTGCCGCGACCTGAGCTGCACGATGGCGGGCGGCGGCTGCCTCTCGGCGATCCGCGCGCTCGCGGCCGAGCATGAAACGGCGACCGGCGAGCGCGTCGAGGTCCAGGAGGTCTCCTGCCTCGGCCGCTGCGACCGCGCCCCCGCGGCGCTCGTCCACCACGCCCACCCCGTCGCCGGCGCGGAGGGGGTCGAGGCGGCGCTCCGCGGCGCGCACGGGGAGACCGCGCCGGCCGCTGGCGAGCGCCGCCTCCGCGCCGACTACGACGACCCGAGCGAGCGCTACGCGACCGTCCGCAGGGTCTCCGCCGGGGGGGACGCGGCCGCCGAGGCGACCCTCGCCGCGCTCAAGGAGGCGGGCCTGCGGGGCATGGGCGGCGCCGGCTTCCCGACCGCGATGAAGTGGGGCTTCGTCCGCGGCGCGAGCCCAGACGGCGCTGGCGAGAAGTATGTGATCTGCAACGCGGATGAGAGCGAGCCCGGCACCTTCAAGGACCGCGAGATCCTCGCCAACCTCCCGCACCTCGTCTGGGAGGGCGTCCTGATCGCCGCCGTGGTCGTCGGCGCCCAGCGGGGCATCGTCTACATCCGCCACGAGTACGAGCCCGAGCGCCAGGCCCTCGCCCGCGAGCGGGAGGTCGCGGCGAAGGTCGCCGCTGAGCTCGAGATCGAGCTCGAGATCTTCGTCTCCCCCGGCGGCTACATCATGGGCGAGGAGACGGCGCTCCTCGAGGCGCTCGAGGACCGCCGCGGCGAGCCGCGCAACAAGCCGCCCTTCCCCGGCATCGAGGGGCTCTTCGGCAAGCCAACGCTGATCAACAACGTCGAGACCCTGGCGATGACGACGGCGATCGTCCACCGCGGCGCCGCCTGGTGGAAGGGACAGGGCGTCCGCGGCTGCGCCGGCCTCAAGTTCATCGGCATCAGCGGCGACGTCGAGCGCCCGGGCTGCCACGAGGTGGCGATGGGGACGACGATCCGCGAGCTGATCGACCTCGCCGGCGGGATGAAGGGCGGGGCCGCGCTCGCGGCGGTGCTCCCCGGCGGCGCCTCCTCGGCCTTCCTCCCCGCCGACAAGGCCGACACGCCCCTCGACTTCGACCGCCTGAAGGCGGCGGGCTCGACCCTCGGCTCGGGGGCGGTGGTGGCCGTCGCCGCCGGCCGCGACCTCCTCCCCCTCGGCCTCAGCCTCACCCGCTTCTTCCGCAACGAGTCCTGCGGCAAGTGCGTGCCCTGCCGCGTCGGCTCGGAGAAGGCGGTGACGATCCTCGAGGACCTCGAGGCCGAGCGCGCGGCGGCGCCGAAGCGCAGCCTCGCGCTCCTCGAGGACCTCGACGCGACGATGGGGCAGACGAGCATCTGCGGCCTCGGCCAGGTCG
>JAGQIT010000205.1 GCA_020431135.1 Myxococcales bacterium
CTGCCCCGCGGTGAGGCGCGGATGCCTTTGCGCATGCAAGCGCAGCGCGCAGCACGTCGGGTGCGGATCGCCGTTCTGTGGGCCTCGCCGCGGCGCCTCGCCGGCCGCCCGTGGACGCCCCCCGCGACCGCTGCTAGGGACTCGGCCATGCGCGTTCCTGACCACCGCCCGCTCCTCGCCCTCCCCCTCCTCCTCGGCCTCGCCTGCGGCGACTCGACCGTCGGCTCGGCGACGGACGACGCGACCTCGACCACCCAAGGCGGCGACACGACCTCGACCTCCTCGACCTCCTCGACCTCCGACGCCAGCGCTTCCTCCGGCGAGGCGTCGACGAGCGACAGCAGCGGCGCGTCGACGACCTCCGCGACCGCGACCTCGACGACGACCGACGCGAGCGACTCGGCGACGACCTCGACCTCGACCTCGACCACCCAGGGCAGCGACGCGACCACCACCGGCGGCGTCGAGATCACCGACTTCGGGATGCCCGGCCCCTTCGCGGTCGACACGAGCGACGGCTCGACGCCGGTCGGTGACGGCTGCCAGATGAGCTACACGCTCTACACCCCGGCCGGCGTCGACGGCGGACCGCTCGCGGTCGTCGCCCACGGGTTCACGCAGAGCAAGGGGAACATGGCCCAGATCGCCGCCCGGATCGCCAGCCACGGCGTCCGCACCGTCGCCGTCGATCTCTGCCACGCGTCGATCATCGACACAGATCACCCGCAGAACGGCGTCGACCTCACGCTCCTCGCCAAGGCCCTCGCGCCCGGCGGCGACGTGATCTACGTCGGCTACTCCGCCGGCGGGCTCGCGACCTTCCTCGCCGCCGCGAGCGACGACGACACGCGCGCGCTCCTCGGCCTCGATCCCGTCGACGCCGACGGCCTCGGGGCCGCGGCCGCCCCCGGCGTCGACGCGCCGACCCTCGCCCTCCACGGCGAGGCCGGGAGCTGCAACAACAACGGCGACTCCTTCGGCCTCGCCAAGCTCGTCCCCGGCGGCTGGGCCCTGCGCACGGTCGGCGGGAGCCACTGCGACTTCCAGCAGGACGAGGGCTTCGCCTGCGGCCTGTGCGGCCCGAACCATCCCGACGTCCGCGCGCTGATCGCCTCGCTCAGCGCGGCCTTCGTCGCCTGGCAGGCCGGCGTCGATCCGACCGGCGAGGCCTGGGTGACCATCGGCGGCGAGCGCTACCTCGAGCTCGTCGCCGACGGCGCGATCGGGCCCCTGTGATCGCCGGCCGGATCCCCCCTCAAGATCTCCCGCGCGCCGATGCGGAGGTCGCGGTGACGCGCGCCTCCACAGCCCTCCCGTCGCGCGATCGCCCGCGCCTGAGGGGCCACGCCGAGCGATTTCGTGCGCTCGTATGTGGACCTCAGCACTCGTGGCGAGCGAAGTCGGCCGTCCTCACCGAAGATCTTGCCGCTGCATGGAAACGAGCGCGGAACCTGGAGGGTGTGAACAGAGCGCGGGGCAGCATACGATGCTGGCAGCACCTCCGCGCCGTGATGTTCCCTGGCTATCGAGTCGTCGAGACCCTCCACGAGGGCAGCAACGCGATCGTTCTCCGCGGCGAGCGCGTCGCCGACGGACGTCAGGTGATCCTCAAGCGCCTCGCCGAGGACTACCCGTCGCCCGAGCGCCTCGCCTCCTTCCGCCAGGAGTATGAGATCAACCGCAAGGTCTCCGAGCGGGCGGAGCAGTGCTCGCTCGAGCGGATCGGCAACGACTGGCTGATGGTTCTCGAGGACGCCGGCGGCGTCTCCCTCGATCGCCTCGGCATCGCCGGCAGGCTCGACATCGTCGACTTCCTCCGCCTCGCCCTGCGGATCACCGAGACGGTCGCCGCGGTCCACGGCCACCTGATCATCCACCGCGACATCAACCCGGCGAACATCACCCTCAACGAGGACTCGGGCGCCGTCCGCCTGATCGACTTCGGGGCGTCGACGCTGCTCTCGCGCTCGAACGCCAGCTTCTCGAACCCGGCGATGCTCGAGGGGACGCTCCCCTACATCGCCCCCGAGCAGACCGGCCGGATGAACCGGACGGTCGACCTCCGCGCCGACCTCTACTCCCTCGGCATCACCCTCTACGAGCTCCTCGTCGGCAAGACGCCCTTCACCACCGACGACCCGCTCGAGCTCGTGCACAGCCACGTCGCCAAGCTGCCGCCCGACCCCCGCGAGTTCCGCCCGAAGATCCCCGAGGTCGTCGCGCGGATCATCCTCAAGCTCCTGGCGAAGAACGCCGAGGAGCGCTACCAGTCGGCGCTCGGCCTCCACCACGACCTCAGCCGCTGCCTCGAGCTCGCCGAGGAGGGCGCCGAGATCGCCTTCGAGCGCCTCGGCGAGCGCGACGTCAGCGATCGCCTGCACATCCCCGAGACCCTCTACGGCCGCGGCGTCGAGCTCACGTCGCTCCTCGCCGCCTTCGAGCGCGTGCGCACCGGCGGCTGCGAGATGGCGGTCGTCGCCGGCGCCCCGGGGATCGGCAAGTCGGCGCTGGTCCGCGAGCTCTACGGGCCGATCACCCGCGCCCGCGGCTTCTTCGTCTCGGGGAAGTTCGACCAGTTCAACCGCAACGTCCCCTACTCGTCGCTGATCCAGGCGTTCCGCGCCCTCGTCCGCCAGCTCCTCACCGAGCCGCCGGCGCGGATCGCCGGCTGGCGCCAGAAGATCCTCGACGCTCTCGGTCCCAACGGACAGGTGATGATCCGGGTCATCCCGGAGGTCGAGCTGATCACCGGGCCGCAGCCCGACGTCCCCGACCTCCGGCCGGAGGACGCCCAGAACCGCTTCAACCTGTCGTTCCAGGCGTTCATCCAGGTCTTCACGAGCGCCAAGCACCCGCTCGTCGTCTTCCTCGACGACCTCCAATGGGCCGACCGCGCGTCGCTCGACCTCCTCGAGGTGCTGCTGTCGTCGAGCCACACGGGCCACCTGCTGATCGTCGGCGCCCACCGGAGCAACGAGGTCGACGTCTCGCACCCGCTGCGGATGACCCTCGAGCGGATCCGTCGCCGCGGCGTCGCCCTCTCCGAGATCGACCTGCCGCCGCTGCGCCAGGAGCACGTCGCCGCGCTGCTGAGCGACGCCCTGTCGTGCGAGAGCGCCGAGGTCGAGGCGCTCGCCGCCCTCCTCACCGAGAAGACCGGCGGCAACCCCTTCTTCGTCGGCGAGTTCCTCCGCCACCTCTACGACGACGGCCTCGTCGGCCTCGACACCGGCTCCGGCCGCTGGCGCTGGGACCTCGAGAAGATCCGCCAGCGCAACATCACCGAGAACGTCGTCGAGCTGATGTCGCAGAAGGCCCGCGACCTCGACGAGGCGGTCCAGCAGACGCTCAAGTACGCGGCCGCGCTCGGCAACCGCTTCGACCTCGAGGCGGCGATCAAGACCGCCGACCTGGCGGCCAACGCGGTCGTCCGCGCGCTGTGGAAGGCGCTGCAGGCCGGCTTCATCTCGCCGGTCGGCGAGGCGCCGCCGCTCCTCAACCTCGACCTCGAGGGCGAGGGCAACGCGATCCCGGCCGCCGAATTCCGCTTCACCCACGACCGGATCCAGCAGGCGCTCTACGCCCTGATCCCGCCCGAGGATCGGCCGCTCCTCCACCGCAAGATCGGCCGGCACCTCCTCGAGAACACGGCGCCGTCGCGGCTGCGCTCGGTGATCTTCGCGATCGTCGGCCACCTCAACCGCGCCCGCGACAAGGTCAAGGGCTGGGACGAGCGCCTCGAGCTCGGCCGCCTCAACCAGCTCGCCGGCGAGCGGGCCGTCGACGCCGCGGCCTTCGCCGCCGCCTACACCTACTACAAGGCCGGCGCCGACGCCCTCGGCGCGGAGGGCTGGCTCCACGCCCGCGACCTCAGCTTCACGCTCCACCTCGGCGCCGCCGAGTCGGCGTGCATGATCAGCGAGTTCGAGGCGATGGAGGCGCACACCGGCGACCTCCTCGGCCACACCTCGGACCTCCTCGAGCGGGTCAAGATCCGCGAGATCCAGATCCAGGCGAAGACGATCCAGGTCGACCTCCCGGGCGCCCTGGCGATGTCCGTCGACACCCTGCGCGAGCTCGGCGTCCGCATCCCGCGGGGCCCGAGCAAGCTCGACGTGATGGCGGCGATCCTCAAGACCAAGGCCGCCCTCGCCGGCAAGCGCTTCGCCGACTTCGCGTCGCTGCCGGAGGCCACCGACCCGCGCCTCCTCGCCCGCGCCGAGGTCATCGCCAACGCGGTGTCGTCGGCCTACCGCAGCGACCCCAACACCTTCATCCTCCTCATCCTCGAGCTGGTGAAGCAGTCGGTGCGCTCCGGCAACACGCCGGCGTCGGGCTTCGCCTACGCCTGCTACGCGCTGATCCTCGCCGGCGCCCTCGGCGACATCGACGGCGCCAAGCGCCTCTACCCGGTCTGCGACGAGATGGTCGAGTGGCCGCTGACCCGGCCCTTCAAGTCGAAGACGCTCTTCTTCATCGGCAACTTCGTCGTCTCGTGGATCGAGCACCCGGAGGTCAGCGCCGAGCGCCTCTACGACGGCTACCTCAGCGGCCTCGAGATCGGCGACCTCGAGTACGCGTCGCACTGCGGCTACCTGCGCTGCTACTTCCTCCACCGCTCGGCCGAGAACCTCCGCGAGCTCCAGGTCGACCTCCAGCAGATGGCCGACGCCCTCGAGCCGCTCGCCCAGGGGCGCTCGCCGGAGCTGTGCAACATGTACCTCCAGGTCGCCAAGAACCTCCGCGGCGACTGCGACAACCCGCTGCGCCTGATCGGCGAGAAGTTCGACATCGACGACAACCTCCGCGAGAGCTACCGCCTCCGCGACACGCGGGCGATCGTCGAGGCGTCGGTGCAGAAGCTCTACGTCCAGTTCATCCTCGGCGACCGCATCGGCGCCCGCGAGACCGCTGACCGGATCCCCGAGCACCTCGCCCAGGTCCCCGGCTTCGCGCCGGCCGCGGAGTCGCGCTTCTGGGACGCGCTCCTCGTCCTCCAGGAGCTGCCGGAGCTCAGCGGCTGGGCGAAGATCGGGGCGCGCCGGCGGGTCCTCGCCAACCTCACCAAGCTGCGCAAGTGGGGCGAGTCGACGCCCGCCGCCTACCGCCACCTCTGCCTCCTCATCGAGGCCGAGCTCGCCCGCGTCGAGGGGCGCAGCGGCGAGGCCCGCGAGATCTACGACCAGGCCTTCGCCGCCGCCGGCGAGCAGCGCATGCCGCGGGACCAGGCGCTGATCGCCGAGGTCACCGCCGCGTTCTACCGCGAGGGCGGCTTCGACAACCTCGCCAACCACTTCGTCAAGCTCGCCCACCGCATCTACCTGCGCTGGGGCGCCGCGGCGAAGGTCAAGAAGATGGAGGAGGAGCACCCCTTCCTCATCTCCAAGCCGACGGTGAACCTCGCCCGCGGGGCGACGATCAACGCGACGGTCGCCCTGTCGTCGACCCTCGATCTGACCAGCGTCCTCCGGGCGTCGCAGGCGATCTCCCGCGAGATCGTCCAGGGCAAGCTCCTCGCCATCCTCATCAAGGTCGTCCTCGAGTCGGCGGGGGCCGACCGCGGCCTCCTCCTCCAGAGCCGCGAGGGCGCCTGGGTGGCGACCGTCGAGGGCCAGATGACCGCCGACGGCCTCGCCGTCGACTTCGACCTCGACGCCGACGGCGACCGCCTGCCGCTGTCGATGCTCCACTACGTCGCCCGCACCCGCGAGGTCGTCGTCCGCGACAAGCCCGACGCCGGCAGCACCTTCTCGGACGACTCCTACCTCGTGCGCAACCGGATCCGCTCGATCCTGTGCACGCCGCTGGTCAACCAGTCGCGCCTCGTCGGCATCCTCTACCTCGAGAACTCGGTGAGCGACGGCGCCTTCTACCAGGCGCGCCTCGCCTTCCTCGAGATGCTCGCCGCGCAGATGGCGACCTCGCTCGAGAACGCCGACCTCTTCGCCAACCTCGAGCGCAAGGTCGACATGCGGACCGCCGAGCTCAGCGAGGCCAACGACCTCCTCCAGTCGAGCAACCAAGAGCTCGACGCCTTCGCTCGCACCGTCGCCCACGACCTCAAGAACCCGCTCGGGACGATCGCCGGCTACGCCCGCTACCTCCTCGACGACATCGCCGACATCGGCCAGGAGGAGGTCGTCGAGGTCCTCGAGCGGATCGCCCAGACCGGCGACCAGTCGGTGCGGATCGTCAACGAGCTCCTCCTCCTGGCGAGCGTCCGCAAGGGCGCGATCCAGATGGCGAAGATCAGCATGGGCGAGGTCGTCGACGGCGCCCTCGGCCGCCTCGACGCGATGATCAAGGAGTACAACGCCGAGATCATCAAGCCCACCGCGTGGCCGGCGGCCCTCGGCCACGCGCCCTGGGTCGAGGAGATCTGGGCCAACTACATCAGCAACGCGCTCAAGTACGGCGGCCGCCCGCCGATCGTCGAGGTCGGCTCCGACACCCTCGCCGACGGGACGATCCGCTTCTGGGTCCGCGACAACGGCCCCGGGATCACCGTCGAGGAGCAGCGCAACGTCTTCGCCGAGTTCACCCGCCTCGAGGGCGCCCGCGCCGACGGCCACGGCCTCGGCCTGTCGATCGTCAAGCGGATCGCCGATCGCCTCGACGGCGCCGTCGGCCTGTCGAGCGAGCTCGGCGTCGGCAGCCTCTTCTACTTCACGCTGCCCGCCGCGCCCGCGGAGTGAGCGGCGACGCCGTCCCGCGCGCGCCGACGCGGCGTGTGCACCTCGGTCCGCCGACAGAGGGCGACGCGACGCGCTCGTCGCTCGACCGACGCTTGAGGCGGCTCGGCGCGCCCCCATCGCCCGCGTCGACGCGGCCGCCGTGAGCGGCTGTTCGTCGCGTCCGCGTCGACGAGGTCGACCGAGGTCGACGCGAGGCCGCGGCCCATCGCCGACAGGGCGTCCGCGACGCGACGCGACGCGACGCTCGAAGAGCCCGCGCGCGCGCGACCCCTCAAGACGCGACGCCTCCGCCGTCGATTCAACGCGTCGGCACAATCGCTAGAGACACCGCGGCAGCTCGCGTCGCGAGGCGTCGCCGCCTACACGCTCACACCTCGCGGCCGCGCGCCCACGCGGTCGCTCTGACAATTTTGTCGACCGCGGGGGAACCTCCGCGGAGGGTCGCTGTCTTGAGGAGCATGGACACGAACGCCGCCGCCCCGAACGACCGCGCCCGCCTCAGCCTGTGGAAGAAGTGGCCGCTGACGACGATCTCTGCCGTCGGCGGGGTCGTCTCCATGGCTGTACTTTTGGCCACATCACCCGCGCCCGAGCTCGACGCCCTCGACGAGGTCGCGGACTTCGAGGAGCCCGCCACCCTCAGCGCAGAGGAGGCGCCGCCCCCCGCCGAGGTCGAGGAGCTCGAGGACTTCGCGACCGCGACGCGCCACCGCGGCGAGGAGGGGAAGATGGGCAAGCCGACGAGCAAGTCGAAGTCCGGCCTCTACGCGATGAAGGGGCCGAAGTCCGCGGTCCCGACGATGGCCCGCGACTTCGATCCCGAGGCCAGCGCGCGCTCGGCCGGGGTCCTCGGCTCGCCCTACGGCGGCGCCTTCGCGGTCGGCGGCGACGACGCTGACGTCTGGGGCGGCCTCGCGGGGACCGAGGTCGGTGAGGCCTACGGCGTCGGCGGCCTCGGCCTCGTCGGCAGCGGTCGCGGCGGCGGCGGCACGGGATCGGGCTACGGCCGCGGCTCCGGAGCTGGCTTCGGGGGCAAGTCCGGCAGGGCCTCGCGCGCCAAGGGCGAGTACCGCGAGGACGGCAGGTACGACCGCGCGATCCAGCCGCGCCAGCTCACCGCCGGCGTCGTCGACGACAACGCCGACCCGGCCGGCTACAAGAAGGCGCTGAGCAAGCTCGAGGGCGCCCGGGCGCCGCTCGGCATCGACGACTCGCTGTGGACGATGGCCCCGCCGGCGCAGCGCCACAGCGAGCGCCCGCACGGCCTCGACATCGCCCTCGTCATCGACACGACCGGCAGCATGGGCGACGAGCTCGAGTACCTGAAGGTCGAGATCCGCGACATCGCCGAGGAGATCCGCGAGTCCTACCCGGGCGTCGCCCAGCGCTGGGGCCTCGTCGTCTACCGCGACCAGGGCGACGACTACGTCACCCGCAGCGTCGACTTCAGCGACATCGACGCCTTCGTCGACCGCCTCGGCAAGCAGAGCGCCAGCGGCGGCGGTGACATGCCCGAGGCGATGGACCGGGCGATGATGGCGAGCTCCGAGCTGTCGTGGCGCGCGGGCGACGACACGGCGCGCATGGTCTTCCTCGTCGCCGACGCGCCGAGCCACTCCGGCGCGGCCGCCCGCCGCTACACCGACGCGGTCCTCCAGCACCGCGCGGCGAAGACCGCGATCTACCCGGTCGCCGGCTCCGGCGTCGACCAGGGCGCCGAGGCCGAGCTCCGCCTCGCGGCCAAGGTCACCGGCGGCCAGTACATCTTCCTCACCGACCACTCGGGCGTCGGCGGCACCCACAAGAAGGCCGAGGTCGACCAGTTCAAGGTCGAGAGCCTCCACGACGCGATGGCGCGGATGATCCGCGGCGAGCTCGGCGGCGACCGCAGCGGCGAGGCGCCGGTCGCCTGCGACGACGGCGGCGACGCGCCCCCGCCGATCATCGAGGTGACGAAGACCCCGACCGTCCACGCCAAGGTCGTCCTCGCCGCCGAGCCGACCCCCCCCGAGCGCAGCCTCTGGGACGAGCTCCTCGAGCGCCTCGCCGCCCACCTCCTCTTCGCCTCGTCGATGGCGATCCTGATGCTCGCGGCGATCGGCGCCGACTCGCTGCTCCGCCGCCGCCGCCAGAGCTAGCCGCGAGAACGACGGAGGCCCCAGGCGATGCGCTCGCCTGGGGCCTCCTGTGTCGTCCCGCGCGTCGCGGCGGGTGTCGTTCGTCGTGTCCTCGGCCAGGTGCAGGGCGGACGCGCCCTGCCGTCAGGGATGCTCCACATGATGCGTCCTCTCTAGTCGTTCGCGAGCTCCGGCGCGTCGACGTCGAGGAGATCGCAGGGGCCCTCGTCCGCGACGCTCACGCCCTCCGCGTTGGCCTCGCAGGCGCTGCCGTAGGTCACGCCGTCGCAGCCGCAGACCTCGCCGCCGGCGTCCGCCGGGCAGCTCATCGGTTGGGTCACGCACTCGCCGACGGACGTCCCGCTATCGCAGGCCGCGCCGTGATCGCAGAACTCTCCGGCGCCGCACTCCGCGTCGATCATGCACTTGCCCGAGCAGGTCCCGCCGTCCTCGACGTCGACGCCCGCGCACGCGGCCAAGCACTCGTTCGCGTAGGTCTCGCCGTCGCAGCCGCAGACCGGGTCGTAGATGAGCTCGCACAGGCAGCCGCAGGCCCCCGGGTGCGCGACGCTGACGCCGACCACCGCGGCCATGCAGGCGCTCGCGTAGGTCTCGCCGTCGCAGCCGCAGACCGGCTCGCCCTTGACGTCGCAGACGTCTGGCCTCAGCGCGCAGGCGCCGAAGCTGCCGCAGGCGCCGTCGCGCCGGCAGTACTCGAGCGGGTCGCAGTCGGCGTCGCTCTGGCAGTCGAGAACGCCCTCGCAGGCGCCGCCGTCGACGACCTCGACGCCCGCGCAGGCCGCCGCGCAGGGGCTCGAGTAGGTGACGCCGTCGTCGCCGCAGACCGCGGCAGCCTCGACCTCGTCGCACGCGCACGGGTCGTCGTCGGGGTCCGCGTCGGCGATCACGTCCGGATCGTCGAGGGGATCGAGGGGCGGCGTGTGGCGCAGCCCTGGCGCCGGATCGGGGTCCGGATGCGGGGGCGTCGGCGGCTCGCAGGCGGTGAGCCCGAGGGCCAGCGTGGTCGACAGGGAGAACAGGATGCGGCGCGCCGCGCCGCGAGTGGCGTGCAAGGTCATGGCAGGGGTTCCTCCGCCGCGCGGGTCGCGGGCCAACCGGCCCTCGCGTCTCAACGCGCAGCACCGACAACCATGACAGACCTCCTGAGTTTCGCCAGCGCGCCCGCTCGGCGCGGCGATGCACATGTCCAAATAGACAGCTTCGATCGGCGCGCGTCGAGGCGGCGCGCAGCGGACTCAGCCCTTGCCGCCCGCGCGCCACTTCTCAAAGGCCGCGCGGTCGACGTCGCAGGCCGGCGCGTAGGCGCCGAGCAGCTCGGCGCGCTTGGCCTCGATCGCCTGCGCCGACGCGTCGACGTCGAGGGCCAGGCTGAGGCTCGACTCGATCACGTTGTCGAGGTAGACGAAGCGCTTCGGGTCCTCGCCGGGCTCGGCCGTGACCTCGGCGCCAGCGCACCACTCGCGCAGCCAGGCCTTCGCGCCGTCGCGATCGCCGGCGGCGTCGAGGGCCGCCGGCATCGCGCTGACGCAGGCCTTGAGGAGCGCCGAGACCCGCCCCGTCGACGCGCGCGCGGACTCCTCCTCGCGGCAGCGGCGGATGAAGGGCTCGTGATCGCCGTCGACGACGCCGGCCATCAACCGCTGGATCTCGACCTCCGCGCGCGTCGGCGCGGCGTTCTCGCAGTCGTACATGTCGACGTAGATCCGCTTGGCGCCCTCGGGGCAGGGGATCTCGTAGAGGTCGATGATGTGCCCCGAGGCGCCGGGGCCGACGTTGCCGGCGCGCGAGGCCATCGCCGCCCGGAGGTCGCCCTGGAAGGGGTTGCGGCCGTCGGCGCAGCGGGCGTCCGAGGCGATCCACTCGTAGGAGTGCGAGGCCCCGCAGGTCGGCACCGGGAGGTCCTTGCTCGAGCCGAGCACGTCGCTCCCGCCCGCGAGGTCGGCGGCCCCGGCCGAGACGTCGAACGCCGGCAGCGCGGCGGCGTCGCTGGAGCCGCGGCTCGGGCCGGTCGCCGCCTGGGCCGGCGCCGTCGCCTCGCCCCCCTTC
>JAGQIT010000206.1 GCA_020431135.1 Myxococcales bacterium
TGACGTCGCGGTGGATGAGCCCGGCCGCGTGCGCCGCGGCGAGCCCCTCCCCGACCGCGCGCATCAGCTCGAGCACCTCACGCCAGCCGCGACGCTGTCCCTCGAGCCAGGCGGTAAGCGTCCTGCCACAGCCGCCGATTCTAGCAGCCAGAGCGCGACCTCCGAGCGCCGCTTGCCCCTCGGCGGGGCGCAGCCCGAACGCGCGGGCGGGTCCCCGCCGTCCGCCGACACCTCGCACGTCGGCGCCGTCACCCCACGAGCGAGCCGCGCGCGGTCGCACTCGCCCGCACGGCGAAGCCGCACGACCGGCAGGCGGAACGCCGGTCGCCACAGGGTCCCGTGCGACGCGGCGGCTGCACCCTCTGCGCGCCGGCCCTCACCTCATCGACGGCCCGGCCCAAGCCGCGTCGCGTCTCGCCTCCTACGCGCGCGCGCGAGCGCGACGTCGAGGCCGCTCTTGAGCGTTCTCGCGGTCTCGACCGCGCCGAAGTCGACGCCGAGCTCCACCAAGAGCTGCGCGTTCGCGGAGCCCATCCCGGTGACGATCACCCGCGCCCCGAGGAGCTGCGCGGCCGCGATCGCCCGGAGCAGCTGACCGGCGACCAGCGTGTCGAGGAGCGCGAGCCCCGTGACGTCGATGATCGCGGCGTGGGCCTGCTCCTTGGCGATCGCGTCGAGGAGGTCGTCGATCACCTGCTCGCCGCGCGCCTCGTCGACCGAGCCGACGAGCGGCAGGACGAGCACGCCGTCGCCGACCTCCAGGACAGGCGTCGAGAGCTCGCGGATCGCCTGGTGCTGGGCGGCGATCTGCTCCTGGTTGCGCTCGAGCTCGGCGACCTGACGCTCGAGGTGCGCGCGCAGCTCGAGCTCGCGGTCCTTGGCCCACGCCAGCTCGTCGGCGAACATGTTGACCGCGACCGCGATCATGTCGAGCGGCCCGTCGCCGTCCGGCTGCGTGACCCTCGCGTCGAGGTTCCCCGCGCCGAGCTGGAGGAGAACGCCGAGGATCTCCTCCGCCACCTCCGCGTCGCCGCGCTCAGCCATCCTCAAGCCCCCGCAGCCACGCCAGCGCGTCCGGCAGCGCGTTGAAGAGGCGGATCGGCGAGCTCCTCCGGCCGAGCGCCAGGGAGAAGTTCCCGATCACCCTGCTCAGCCCCCCGTCGATGAGGAGCGCCGCGCCAGCGACGTTGGCGCTGTTCTCCTCGCTGTTGATCAGCCGCCGCGCGTCGCCGGAGATCCGCCGGACGGCGCGGATGTCGATCACCTGGAGGACCCGACGCCCGCGCTGGCGGTGGAGCTCGCGCAGGAACTCGAGCTGCGCGCGGGCCAGCTCGAGGGTGTGCTCACCGGACCCCGCGACCAGGTGGACGATCCCGTCGGGGCGCAGCTGATAGGCGCCAAAGGACGCCTCGACGACCTCGACGTCGGGCAAGAACGCGTTGCGATCCGTCATCTCTAGCGCCTCGATCCTACCACTGCGCGAGCGAGGCGAGCGCGCCCCGTCGCGGCCGTGACGTGGAGACCCTGCACGGGACGAGGCCGCCGAGGCCCGCACACCGCCGACCCGCGGAGCCCGCCCGGCCACGCCCACCACCTCCGCACGCGGGCCGCCGCGACGCCGTCCAGAACGCCGCGTCGCGGCCCTTCGCGGCCCTTTGACACCGACGCGCGGATCCGCTAGTCGAGCGTCTCTCCGGCGCCCGGCGCCCCTGCGAAAGCCGAAAGTACATGCATCACCTCCGCCTCCACTGGACCCTCCCCGCGCTCCTCTGCGCCGCCCTCGCCTGCACCGGCGGCGACAACGAGGGCGACAGCGACGCGACCACCAACGCGACCTCCGGCGCGACCGCGACCACGGGCGTGAGCGCGAGCCAGACAAGCGACACCAGCACGGGCAGCGCGAGCGGATCGAGCGGCACCGAGGGCTCGAGCTCCGACGCGTCGACCTCCGCCAGCAGCGCCAGCGCCTCGGCGACCGAGACCGGCACGACGACCGCGACCACCAACACCAGCAACACCACCGACACCACTGACAGCGGCGGCGACGGCTTCAGCTTCTGCGCGGAGGTCTGCGTCGACGACAGCGACTGCACCGTCGACGGCGTCGACCAGGGCCTCCACTGCGGCGACAACGGCCTGTGCGCCGGCGAGAACAACGGCATCTGCGCCGACGACATGGACTGCCGCCTCCTCTACAGCGGCTGGGACAAGGGCGACCCCTGCAACGCCCAGGGCGACTGCGCCGTCACCCAGGGCTGCATCGAGCTCGAGGGCGCCGGCTACTGCGTCTTCATCCCGAGCGACTTCCTCACCTGTGAGGACCTCAACATGGACGAGGTGCCGATGCCGGCGATCGAGGGCGGGACGATCCAGGTCTGCGGCAACACGACGGCGATCTGCACCGACGACAAGTACTGCCTCATCGCCTGCCAGTCGAACGTCGACTGCCTGAGCCCCAGCTTCCCGGTGTGCAACACCAACACCGGCCTGTGCGAGTGCGGCCAGGACTCGGACTGCGACGGCATCCCGGGCACCTCCGTGTGCATCGACGGCGCCTGCCGCTGCGGCGCCGACGCGGACTGCGAGGCCGTCGCCAACGCCGACGTGTGCAACGACGGCGCCTGCGGCTGCAGCGGCCTCCGGGTCTGCGACGGCGTCGACCAGACCTTCGACGGCACCGAGATCGCCTGCAAAGACTTCGGCTAGGAGGCTGTCCCTCGCGCCATCCTCTGCATGGCGCGAGGGTCCTCCGCGCGACGACGGCGCGCAGGCCGTGCCGCAGCTCGCAGGAGCGCGGCGCGGGCCCTCACCGTCGCTGCGCCGCTGCTACACTCGGCGCCTGACGATGACGACCCCGACCTACCGCAGCGCCCTCGTCTCCCGCCGCGGCGGCCCCGAGACCATCGAGCTCGCCCTGCGCGAGCTCCGGCCGCCGACGGGCCGCGAGGTCCGGGTGCGCATGCTCGCCGCCTCGCTCACCGCCGACGACGTCGCCAACCGGGTCGGCAACCGCCCGATCCTGAGCCCCCTGCCCTTCGTCCCGGGCTACGCGATCATCGGCGAGGTCGACGCCCTCGGCCCGGACGCGGCGGGCCTCCGCGTCGGCGATCGCGTCGCCGCGCTCCTCCAGATCGGCGGCCACGCAGACTTCATCTACATCGACGCCGCCGAGCTCTGCCCCGTGCCGACCGGGCTCGACCCCGTCAAGGCGGCGCCGCTGATCCTCAACTACCTCGTCGCCTACCAGGCGCTCCACCGCGTCGCCGGCGTCAGGGAGGGGCAGTCCGCGCTCGTCGTCGGCGCCAGCGGCGGGGTCGGCACCGCGCTCCTCGAGCTCGGGCGCCTCGCCGGGCTGCGGATGTACGGCCTCGCCTCGCCGCGCAAGCACGCCGACGTCGCCGCGCTCGGGGCGACGCCGATCGACTACCACGGCGACGTCCTCCAGGCGATCCGCGCCGCCGCCCCCGAGGGCGTCGACTACGTCTTCAACGGCATGGCCGACGAGTACTTCGGGACAGGCATCAAGGCGCTGCGCCGCGGCGGCGTCCTCGTCCACTACGGCGGCCCCGAGAGCATGTGGGGCCTCGTCGCGCTCGTCGCCAAGCTCCTCTTCTTCACGATCTGGCCGAACGGCAAGCACGTCCGCGGCTACGGCACGCACCGGGTCCCGCACGCCCAGCGCGCCGCCGACTGGACCGCCCTCTTCAGCCTCCTCGCCGACGGCGCGATCGACCCGAAGATCGCCGCCGTCTACCCGCTCAGCGAGATCGTCGCGGCCAACGAGCACCTCGAGCGCGGCGACGTCGTCGGCACGATCGTCATCCGCGGCGAGGGCTGAGGCCACACCGGCGCCCCCGGCGACGACGCTGAGGAACACAGTTCGCAGCGCAGAGAACTGCGCTCTGGGCCCTCACGAGGCGCCTCCAGGCAGGAGGCCCTGCTAGCTTTGCGCCCGCCGACGCGCGGGCGGCGGGGCTCGCCTCCGTGTAAGATCGTCCGACCCCGCTCGTCGCCGCCGCATGAACCTGATCGCCCTCTCGATCCCCGCCTTCCTCGCGCTGATCGCCGTCGAGCTCGCCGTCGCGCGCCTCCGCCACCGCCGGGTCTATCGGCTCAACGACGCTGTCTCCGATCTGAGCTGCGGGATCACGAGCCAGATCGTCGGCTCGGTTCTCCTCGGCTCGCTCGGCGCCGCCGCCTACCTCTGGGTCTTCGCCGAGCTCCGCCTCTGGGATCTGCGCGAGGTCGGGATCCACACGGCGTGGATCTGGCTCTTCGGCCTCCTCGGCGTCGACCTGATCTACTACTGGTGGCACCGCGCGAGCCACGAGGTCAACCTGCTGTGGGCCGCCCACGTCGTCCACCACCACAGCGAGGACTACAACCTCGCCGTCGCCCTGCGCCAGGCGTGGTTCACCGGGCTGACGGCCATCCCCTTCTACCTCGTCCTCGCCGTTCTCGGCCTGCCGCCGCCCGTCTACTTCATCAGCAAGGCGGTCAACACCCTCTACCAGTTCTGGATCCACACCGAGCTGATCGGCGACCTCGGCCCCCTCGAGAGGGTCCTCAACACGCCGGCCCACCACCGCGTCCACCACGCGATCAACGCGGAGTACCTCGATCGCAACTACGCCGGGATCCTGATCGTCTGGGACCGCCTCTTCGGCACCTTCGAGCCCGAGCGCGCGCGCCCGGTCTACGGCACCACCAAGCCGCTGCGCAGCTTCAACCCGGTGTGGGCGAACCTCCACTACTTCGTCGACATCGCCCGCAAGGCCCGCGGCCTGAGCCGCTGGCGCGACAAGCTGTGGCTGTGGTTCGCCCACCCGGGGTGGTCGCCGGGCCATAGCGAGGGCGGGCTCGCCGAACCGGAGCTCAGCGAGCGCCGCGCCCACAAGTACGACGATGACCGGACCTCGCCGTGGATCAAGGGCTACATCCTCCTCCAGCTCGGCCTCGCTACCTACGCCACCACCGTCCTCCTCGCGCACAGCAAGACGATGTCGCTGACCCTCGCCCTCCTCGCCGCGGCCCTCGTCGTGATGACGGCCGCGGTGTGGTCGGGGCTCTTCGAGGGCAAGCGCTGGGCCTGGCCCCTCGAGCTCGCGCGCCTCGCCGGCGCCGCCGCGCTCCTCTACGCCGTCTTCGCCCCCGACGTCTGGCCCGAGGCAGTCCTCATCGCCGCCCGCTGAGCGGCGCCTTCGACCTGTCTGAAGGATTACTTTCGGTGTGTCCGCTCGCCGGGGATCCCGGCGCCCCTAGCACTTCAGGATGATCACGCTGGACGCGCCGCCCTTGTCAGGGCGCCTCGCCGACGAAGGCGGCGACCCGGGCCGCCGCGTTCTCGCGGATGTCCGCGTAGAAGAGCTGGTACTCGACCGGGTGGTAGTTGTCCGGGCCGAGGATCCACAGCAGCGCCCGGCTCGGGAGGTCGCGCTCGAGGTCGCCGTGCTCGCGGACTATCAGCGCCCCGTCGACGCACTGCGCGTCGGCGAAGGCCGGCCTCAGGGCGGGCGTCGGCGCGTCGAAGAAGACCGCGCCGCCATGCGCCGACGCGGGCGCGTAGGCGCCGTCGGTGCGCCAGGTGATCGGGTTAACGCAGATCCGCCCGCGCATGGCCTCCGGGCCCCCGCCGCCGAAGTCGAGGGCGTTCGGCGAGTAGCTGGGTCCGCGCGCGTGCCATGAGATCACGCAGCCGGTCGCCGTCGGCACGTCGCAGATCGGCAGGCCGCCGACGTCGGCGCCCGGACGCAGCGGCGCCCCCGGGAGATAAGCGGCGACGAGGCGGCGACGCAGCGGGCCGTCGGCGATCCGCTCGCGGAGGAGCCGCGCGCCGAGAACCGCCCCCTGGCTGTGCGCCGCGACGATGAAGGGGCGCTCGCCGGTCCGCGCGAGGAACTCGTCGAACGCCGCCGCGACGTCGCCGTAGGCCGCGTCGATCGCCCGCGCGCTGCGCCCGTCGGGCGCCGTGAAGGCGCGCCCGTGGGCCTGGCGGTAGCGCGGCGCATAGACGGCGCAGCAGCCGTTGAAGGCGCTCGCCTGGATCAGCGTCGCGCCGCGGCGGGTCGCCTCGACGAGCGCCGGATCGTCGATCGGCGCGTTCCAGACCCTGCCGACGTGGGTCGTCGGGTGGAGGAAGAAGACGTCGGCCGGCGCCGCCGCGGGGTCCATCGCCGGGAGCTCCGGGAGGGCGACGTCGGCCCCGTCCTCGACCTCCGGGAGCGCCGCCCAAGCCTCGGCGCGCCGGTAGTCCGGCGCGGGCGGCAGCGCCTGCGGATCGAAGGGCCCGGGGTCCATCGCGTCCATGAACCACCGATCGATGGTCCCGACCGCGACCCCGCACGACACGATCAGCGCAGCGACGACGCCGAGCGCCAGCCGTCGTCGTCGCCTCCGCCGCTTCCGGGTGTCCGCGCTCATCGCAGCGATCCTACTACCCGTCCGCGCCGAGCTGCAGGTCCCGCGCGCCGGGGCGACCCGACGCGCCCGCCAAGACAGCGCTCACCTCGCCGCGCCCCAAACTGTCGGTTGCGAGCCCGCGTCGAAGACCGACGACAGGGAGCACCCCCTCGAAGCGACGCCCGAGCGCAGCGTCGACGCTCGCCGCTCGTGCACCACCCGAGGAGTCAGGAGTCAGGAGTCAGGAGTCAGGAGTCAGGAGCCAGGAGTCAGGAGCCAGGAGTCAGGAGCCAGGGCCGGCGCCCCAGCGTCGACACACTCACCACGAGCTAGGTGGCAGCCTGTGGCGAATGTCCGGCGTGCGCTCGCGCAGCGATCGTCGGCCCAGTTCGCTCCAACAAGACGCCGCTGTACTGGGCTGTACCGCAGGTCTTGGCGGAGCGATCTGGGTCGGCGCAAGCGAGCTCGTGGGACTCTTTGCCGCGGGCGGCTAGGCGCCGCGCGGCGACGACCCCGCGCGCCCCCGCCTTCGCGCCCGGATCGCCGCGAAGAAGTCGGTGAGAACCGCCGCGCACGGGCCCGCCAAGACCCCCTGGGTGATCTCGAGGCGGTGGTTGAGCCGCGGGTCGTCGCA
>JAGQIT010000207.1 GCA_020431135.1 Myxococcales bacterium
ACGCTCCGCGGGGTGCTCGCGGCGCTCCTGGCCTTCGTCACTGTTGTCCGGGTGCGCGACGCGGGCGGGCTCGCGCCGCGGCTCCTGACCTGAGGACCTGCCGCGGTCCTCGGACAGGCTCGCCGCAGCCCGTGGAGAGGGCCGCTAGCTGTCGTCGATCGCGCCTAGGCCGAGCTTTCGGATCAGCCCGTCGACGTAGCTCTGGTAGTCGCTGACGCGCTGGGAGCGGGCGCAGGCCTGCCAGAAGCCGGTGTTCACCGCGGTGCTCAGGTCGTTGGAGAACTTCTCCCAGAACGTCCCCGTGACCTGGCGAGCGAGGGCCGCGTTGGCGAACTCCCGCAGGCGGCTGCCGACCCCCTCCGGCTTGTTCGAGCCCTCGAAGCAGACGACGCCGATCGCGTGCCTGCGCTCGGGGTCGCCGATGATCGGCACGCCGACGACCCAGTCGTCGTGCTCGAGCTCCCCCCACTCCGGGCGCCACAGCTGGCTGAGGAGGGTGGGGTGCTCGCGGCGGCCGGGCTGCCGCTGGCACGACGCGCCGACCCGGTTGAATCGGAAGGTCTGGCCCGCGACGCCCGCGCCGTAGGCGAAGGAGACCGCCCACTGGCGGTTGGGGAACGAGCCGAAGGCCGTGCACAGGCGCTGGCGGGCGCTGTCCCAGATCAGCCCCCGCCAGGTCAGCCCTTGGAGAGGCGCGTCGAAGACCGCGGCGATCGCCCCGCTGATGACCTGGTGGAAGAGGAGCGCGAGGTACTGCGACTCCTCGCGGTCGTCGAGGCAGCGCTCGATCAGCTTGGTGGCGAACCACGCCGGCATGTAGTCGAGGGGGGCGCCCTCGCTGCACGGCTCGAAGGCGACGCCGTAGCGGTAGCCGACGATCGGCGCCTCGATGGCGAGGCTGAAGCGGCGGCCGCTGCTCTCGAGGACGCAGCGCTCCTCCTCGGCCGGGACCCGCTCCCAGAAGGGCTCTCCTGGCCCTTCGGTCAGGCGCTCGACCTGCGGCGCGGCGGCGCAGGGGGTGATCTCGTCGCTGTCGAAGCGGAAGCTGAGGTCGAGGCGCTTGCACGGGAAGGCGACGAGGTGGGTCTGGATGATCGACCCGGAGCGCGACGCGTCGGGGCTGCGGCGGTGGCGGAGGTTGGCCTCGTAGAGCGGGACCTCGGCGCGGTTGAGGGGGATCGCGTTGGCCGCCCCGTAGCTCCAGGTCAGGTGGTTCGGCCGGTACTCGAGCGGGTAGAGGGTGAAGCGGACGGTGCCGTCCTGGGGGGTCCGGCGGATCTCAAAGCCTGGCGAATTGTCGGCGTCCTCGAGCACGGGCGGCGGGACCTCCGCGAGGACGACCGGACGCGGGCTCTGGAACTCCGTGAGCTCGACGTCGACGGTGACGGTGCCGTTGGCCTTGATGGTGTAGTCGCGGCGGTGGAGGTCGGCCGTGACCTCGCGGTGGTCCTTCTCGGTCGGCGACAGCAGCGAGAAGGTCCGCGCCCGCTTTCGGCTGTACGCCATGACGTCGCCGCTGCGCTCGTAGACCTGGACGTAGGCCTGGTGCGGGTAGAGGCGGGCGATCGAGAACTGGCGGCCGACGGCGTCGGGGCGGTGGTGCTGGTTGGCGCCGACGGACCCCGTCGAGACGATGACGAAGCGATCGGTCAGCCAGTCGAGCTGCTCCGACGACGCCTTGTGCGTGTGCCCGTGGAAGCCGACCTGGAAGCCCGAGATGATCAGCTCGCCGATGTCGGCCTGGTTGAGGTAGTCGGGGCGGTAGGAGTCGGTGTGGACGCCGTGGTGCCAGACGGCGATGCGCAGGAAGCCGTCGGCGTGCTCGTGGAGGTAGTTGGTCGCGTGGGCGATCGACTGGCGGGAGATCGCCGCGCCGACCCAGTAGCGGTCGTTCATGAAGCAGGAGTTGAAGCCGACGAAGGCGACCTGCTCCTCGGGGAAGACGTGCGCCGACCAGTCGTGGCCCTCGCGCGGGTCGATGAGGTCGAAGCGGCGGCACGGGTGGGCGAGGCTGTCGCCGTAGAGCTCGCCGAAGAAGCGCTGGACGTTGCGGAAGCGGTTGGCCTGCTTGGCCTCGTCGAGGCGCAGCCACTCGATGTGGCCGAAGCGGGAGATCCGCTGGCGGATCCCCGAGCGCGCCGGGTCGTCGCGGTAGCGCCGCAGGTGGCGCTCGAGGGCCTCGGGGCCGCCGACCGTCTCGAGGAGCGCGGCGAGCTCGAGCGGCTCACCGAGGTCGGCGCTCCAGTCGACGTCGTGGTTGCCGGGGACGAAGATCAGGCGCCGACGATCCTCGGGCTCGCGCAGGTAGTGGGCGAGGGTGCCGGTCGTGAACTCGAGGAGCTCGTCGTACTCGCTCGGCCGCGCCGTCTCCGAGAGGTCGCCGCTGACGACGATGAAGTCGAAGCGCTGCTCGCTCGCCGGCAGCTTGCGCAGCGCGCTCTGGGGCCCGCCCCAGATCGACTTGAGGGTCTCGGAGTCGCCGCGGTGGAGGTCGGAGAGGTGGAGGATGCGCATGTTGGCGGACAGGCGAGCAGGCGAGCAGGCGAGCAGGCCGAGGGGGCGGGCCGCCGGCGCTCCCGAGGGAGCGGGAGGAAGTGGAGGTCGACCGGCCGGGGGCGTCTGCGCTCAGGATACCAAGGACGGGCCCGAAAATGGCCTCGCGCCGCGCCTCAAACCGCGTCTTGGGCGGCGAGGGGCGGCGCGTTCGTTCGGGCGGCGTCGGGCGGGGGGCTCGCTATGTGCTCGGGAGCGGGGCGTCGCGCTCCGCGGGCTCGACGCGCTGGCTCTTCGGCGTAGCCGCGGGCGCGGAGCGGCGGGCGGGGGATCCAAACCGGGTCGACATCCACTCGAGGGCGGCCCGGGCCGCGGCGGTCGCCTTGTCGACGACCTCGGTGTTGACCTCGAAGGGCTCGGGCAAGAGGGTCGTGTCGACTTGGGGATCCAAATTGGGGGAGCTCATAGCATCACTTCCGTGGCGCCGACCACGACAGGTTCTTAGCATATGCTGATCCGCCGCAGAGCCGTCAAGTCCGCGGCGACCCCCGCATTGCGCCGGTCATGTGCCCGTCGAGCGCCGCGAAGAGCGGTGTTGACGGGCCTGAAAACGCAGTTGTCAGGGTTCGTGCGGCGGACGCGGTGAACGCGGTGTAAGTCTCGGTCGACGGACGTGGGCAGTTGCGCACTGCCCGAGGAGCCCCTGGACCTGGTCGGAAGGGGTGCGAGGGATCGGTGCGGCGACGACTCAGCGCTCGAGCGTCTGCCCTGTCTTCGGGTCGAGGCGCAGGGTCACGGCGTCGACCGCCGCGGCGCGGGGGTCGATCGTCGGGAGCTCGAAGATCGGCACCTCCGGGGCGACGACGCGGGTGAGGTCGACGATGTGGTGGTGGCAGGTGAAGAGCAGCACCTGCGTCGAGCGGGCGACCTCGCAGAGCGCCTCGAGCGTCGAGCGGGCGCGGGCGCGGTCGAAGTTGACGAGCACGTCGTCGATGATCACCGGCAGCGGCTCGGCGCGGTCGCAGTACTCGAGGACATAGGCGAGGCGGAGCGCCAGGAAGAGCTGCTCGCGGGTGCCGGTCGA
>JAGQIT010000208.1 GCA_020431135.1 Myxococcales bacterium
TCGGCGAGATGCGCGATCACGAGACGATCGCCGCCGCCCTGACCGCGGCCGAGACCGGCCACCTCGTCCTCTCGACCCTCCACAGCGCCGACGCGGTCATGGCCATCGATCGGATCATCGACGTCTTCCCGGCGGAGCAGCAGCGCCAGGTCCGGATCCAGCTCGCCGATGTCCTCCGGGCGGTGGTCACCCAGGTGCTCCTGCCGGCTCGACGGGCGCCGCGGCGGGTGCCGGCGATCGAGCGCATGTACGTCACCGCGGCGATCGCCCACTCGATCCGCGAGGAGCGGACGCACCAGCTCCGGTCGCTGATCCAGACGGGCCGCGCCGAGGGCATGCTGACCCTCGAGCAGTCGATGGCGGGGCTCGTCCGCGCTGGCCTCCTCGACGCCAACGTCGCCCGCGCCGCGGCCCGCTCACCGGAGCTCCTCGAGGGTCTGATGCGTCGATAGCCGACCGCGAGGGCGTACAATCGCGCGCATGCCCGCCGCCTCGCGTCGACCCCTCGGCCTGGTCTCCGGTCTTGTCCTCGTCTTGGCGGCCTGCGGCGCGCCGCCGGCGATGACCGGGGGAACCGGCGGGAGCGAGGGGACGACAGCAGGATCGATGACCGCCGCGACGAGCGACGGGGGGACGACGGGCGACGCGTCGACGACCGCCGACTCCGAGGGGACGATGGGTGAGACGACGACCGCCGACACGCTGCCGCTGCCGCTGCCGCCGCTCGACGCCGCGCCGCTCACGGACAGCCAGACGCTCCGCCCCGCGCACGCGGCCGAGGACGTCACGGCGAGCCTCGACCCGCGCGATCCGGCAGATCTCGACGCGCTCCTCGACATGGGCTTCGGCGATCTCGAGGTCGGCCCCGGCGAGCCCCTCATCGAGCGCACCGGCGACGGCAGCGAGCCGCCGACGCCGGGCCCGAACGCCGCGCTCCTGACCCGCTTCGTCCACCTCGCCGACACCCAGATCGTCGACGACGAGTCGCCGATCCGCCAAGCGCTCTTCGACACCCCGGGGATCCTCGCGCCGGTCTTCCGCGCTCAGGAGACCTACGCCTGCCAGATCACCAACGCGGCGATCCGGACGATCAACGCGATCCACGGCGCGACGCCGCTCGACTTCGTCCTCCTCGGGGGCGACAACGCCGACAACGCCCAGGAGAACGAGCTGTCGTGGTTCCTCGGGATCCTCGACGGCGCCGCCGTGGTCCACTGCGACTCGGGGGACGACGACGACCCCGTCGCCGGTCCGGCCAACGACCCCAAGGATCCCTTCGCGCCGGTCGGCCTCGACGTCCCGTGGTGGTGGGTCACGGGCAACCACGACCTCCTCGCCAACGGCTTCCGCACGGCCGCCAGCCAGGGTGCGGCGGCGGTCGGCGACAGCTCCGTCGAGGGCACGCGCGACTGGTCGCAGCCCGGCGGCCCCGTGATCACCGGCCCGGTCGTCGGCGATCCGCGGCGGGCCATCGTCGACAACGACCGCCTCCTCGAGCTCGTCGCGGCGAGCGGCGACGGCCACGGGATCGACGACGAGGTCCGCGCCCGTGGCCGCGCCGACTACACCTTCGACGTCGACGGGACGCCGCTGCGCTTCCTCGTCGTCGACTCGGCCGCGCCCAAGGGCGGGCCCGTCGGGGTGATCCGCGGCGCCGACGTCGACGCCTACATCGAGCCGGCGCTCGTCGACGCGGCCGCCGACGGCAAGTGGGTGCTCGTCGTCTCGCACCACCCGGCGGGCGACCTCGGCGACGGCGGCGGCCCGGGCGGCGAGGCGATCGCCGACGCCCTCACGAGCGCCGAGTGGGAGGCGCTCCTCGGCGCCCACGACCGCGTCATCGCCCACCTCGTCGGCCACTCGCACGAGCACCGCGCCCGCTGGGTCGAGCCGCTCGGCGGCCACGCCTACTGGGAGGTGACGACCGCCGCGATCGCCGACTTCCCGCACCAGATGCGCCTCGTCGAGATCGGCGACGGCGACAACGGCCACCTCTCGCTGCGCCTCACCGCCGTCGACCTCGCGATCGACGGCGACGCGCTCGGGGCCGCCGGCAAGGCCCGCGCCGTCGCCGACCACACCTCGGGGTGGTCGATGGACGGCTCGGGGACGACCGACGATCGCAACGTCGTCCTCTGGGCGCCGCTGCCGTAGCTACCCGCACATGCACGCTTCGGTGCAGGCGATCTTGCACAGGCAGAAGCCGACGTCGTTGTAGAGATCGAGCGTCGGCTGGTCGGCGGCGGCGATGCACTCGTCGAGGCAGGCGTCGGTCTGGCAGCCCGCGATGCACGCCGTGAACGCGGCGCACTTCGGCTCCGCGAGGCAGGCGTCGTTCGCGGGCTTGCAGGGGCCCATCTTCGCGTCGTCGATGCACTCGCCGCAGACGTCGGATCCCTCGCAGACGCCGGCCTCGCAGCTCTCGGCCTCGCCGCAGCTCTCTCCGCAGCCGCCGCAGTGGTCGGGATCGCTGCTCGTGTCGACGCAGGCGCCGTCGCACACCTCCTCCCCCTCGGGGCAGCCGACGAAGGTGTGGAGCTCGGTCGAGGAGGTGATGATCTCGAGCCAACCGACAGGCTGCACAACCTCGCCGAGGAGCGCGCCCTTGGTCGTGAGGTCGGTGTAGAGATCGCGGCGGCGGCGGGTGACCGAGAGGGTGAGGCCGGCGAGCTGCGCCCCGTCGAGGGCCGCGGCGATCGCCGCGCGCGGGACCGCTGAGGAGCCGGCCGCGTCGTCGGCTGAGCAGGTGATCGTGCCGCTCTTGAGGTCCGCCCCCGTGATCGCCGCGGTGATCGTGAGATCTCCGCTGCCGGGCACCCACGCGACCGGGACGTCGCTGTCGCCGAAGACCGCGGCGCTGGAGATCGTGTCGAGCCCTGGGTTCGTCTGGACGAACTGCGTCCCCACGAAGTCGCGCTCGAAGGCGTCGTAGCCCGCGCTCGCGGCCCCCGAGGCCTTCACCGTCGCGGTCTCCCCGGCGGCGAAGGGCGAGCCGGCGTCGCCGATGAAGTCGTAGGGCGGGAAGAGCGTGAGCGGGAGCGGCGTGCCGAAGAAGCTCAGGACGCCGGCGTCGAAGGCCTCGATCTCCTTGCATCCGGTGGTCCCCGGCGACGGGAAGTAGCAGGCCTCGCCGTCAGCGCAGACGGCGTCGCAGAGCGCGAGGCAGGTCGGGGCGCAGCCGTCGCTCCAGCCGCAGTACTCGTCGGACTCGCAGCCGCCTTCGCACGCGGGGACGCGCGCGACCTGACACCCGGCGACCGTCTCTGCGCAGGTCTTGACGGCGCCCCCGTCGGCGTCGGGGATGAAGAGGACGGAGACGCTGGGCGTCGTCGAGCCGCCGGCCGCGGGGTGGCTCTCGCCGAGGACGATGGTCCCGAGCGCGTGCGGACCCGCGGGCTCGCCGCTGTCGCTGTCGCCGTCGCTGTCGCCGTCGCTCCCGGCGCTGTCGGTGCCGGTCGCGGTCGCGCCGCCCGTCGAGCCGCCGCCGCTGCTCCCGGAGGTCGCTCCGCCGGACGCCTCGGAGGCCGCCGCGGTGTCCGTGTCGGCGTCCGAGTCTACGCCGGCGCCGCTGCAGGCGAACGCGGCGCTGGCGATGAGGGCGAGGAGCGGCGCGGCGCGCAGAGACGAAGGTGACATGGCAGCCTTCTACGCGGCGCCGGTCGGGTCGTCTTGAAGCGAAGGGCGATATCGCTAGTTCGGGCGCGAGGGGACCGGCGCGCCCGCGGAGGCCGCTCTCTGCGGATTGGCCACACGCCAGCGTGCCGCAGAGCTGCGGATCAAGCGTGGAGAGGCCGCGCGAGCTCGGGGGCGAGCTGGCGCTTCGGGCAGCACGCCTGCCGTCGTTGAATTTAACGGCGGTGGGCGCGGTTGTCGAACTCTCACGCGGGGCCGGACGCAGGCGGCGCCCTTCGACGCCTGTCGGACCCGCGGCGTCGCCTACGGCGCCGCCCAGATCTCCGCCAGCGGCCCCTCGGCGATCCGCGACTCCGGGTTGGCGTGGCCGAAGTCGTCGGTCGGCATGCCGGCGCCGTGGAGCACGGAGTTGAAGACGTTCGAGATCTGGCGGTTGTTCTTGTGCCCCGCCTTCGGGTACGTGACGCTGCGGCCGTCTGTCTTAAAGCCCATGTTGTCGCCGCCCATCAGGAGCATCGCCCACTCCTCGGCGTTCGAGTGGTGCTTCTCGCCGTTGTCGGGCATGTAGAGCAGGAGCGTGTTGTCGAGCATCGTCCCGCCCTCCTCGGGCTGGGCCGCGAGGGTCCGGGCGACGCGGGACATGCCGGCGACGTAGCGGGCGGTGAGCTCGTAGAGCACCTCGTAGGCGTCGGCGTTGTCGGCGTGGCGGAGGTCGTGGCCGCCCATCATCTGGCCGCCGGGGTAGAGGTCGACGAGCGTCGGGTACTGGCTCGACCAGTAGTAGCTCCCGGAGCCCATCGAGATCACGATCACGTTGGTCAGGCCGCCGAGGAGCGAGGCGATGGCGACGTCGACCTGGAGGTTGAATTGGTCGAGCGGCGCCCCGGAGGCGTAGGGGTCGGGGTCGAGCTCGCCGGGCTCGGGCGGCTTGACGGCGAGGAGGGCGTCCTTCATCCCCTCGATCTGATCGTTGCGGGCGATCATCGCGTAGAGCGACGACTCGTAGGTCTCGAGCTTGTCGCGCGCCGCCTTCGGCCCGCTGAACTCCATCAGCTCGCGCTGGACGTCCTCGAGGCCGAACTCTAGGAGGCGCTTGCGCGAGGCGAAGGCGTCGCCGGCCTGCCCCGAGGCGACGGAGCCGAAGAGCGCGGTGAAGGACGCGGCGGGGTCGAGGAGGAGCGGCGCCGGCTTCGACTTGTCGAAGGCGCAGCTCGAATAATTGAGCGGCGTCGAGGCGGCGCCGTGGCCGACGCGGACGGCGTCGAAGGGGGTGTTTCCGCGGACCGCCGGGATCTGGCTGAGGACCGTCTCGATCGTCGCCGACGCCGGGCCGCCGAGGGCCTTGGCGGCGCTCAGGGCCCCGTGGTTGGTCGAGTGGCCGCCGCCGAGGTTGGTCGACGACAGGCCGAGGACCAGCGCCGAGCGCTCGACCAGCGAGATCTCGCCCTGGCCGGCCGCGAGGGCGCCGAGGGAGCGGGCGTCGCTCAGCGGCGCCGCCGGGATCAGCACGGGATCGTCGTGGCCGTAGTCGCGGTTGCTGTCGATCGTCTTGCCGGCGATCCCCTCGAGGGTCTCGAGGGTCAGCGGGTCGCGCATGCACTTCGGGCGCACGCCGTTGCCCTCGAGGAAGATGACG
>JAGQIT010000209.1 GCA_020431135.1 Myxococcales bacterium
CGGCGACCTCGTCGACCTCGTCGACCTCATCGGCGCCTCCACGCGTCCTCCGGCCCCTCGGCCTGCGAGGAGTCCCCCCATTCACCGCCGCCGATTGACGTCACTTTTCGAGCCCCGAATCACCGCGTGACGACCGGCACGACGCCGCCCGGGCGCGTCCGCGGCGGCCGTCGGGCGCCGGCTGCGGTGCTACCCTCGCGCCATGAATTATTCTCTGGTCTGTCGCGTCGGCCCGCTCGTTCTCGCCTGCGTCGGGCTCGCCTGCAACCCGGCGGCGACCGACAGCGAGAGCGAGGCCGCCGCGACCACGGCGACCACAGGCGCCTCGACGACCGGCGACAGCGAGCCCACCGCCGCCGACACGACGCAGAGCACCGGCGGCAGCGCGACGACGACGGGCGCCAGCGGCTCTACGACCGCCGCCGAGACCGCGACGAGCGACACCGCCACCTCGACCACCGGCGACCCCGGCGAGCCGCTGCTGACCGACATGCGAATGTTCATCTTCGGTCACAGCCTCATCAACCACGAATACACAGATGACCCGCCGCCGAGCGACGAGCTCTCGGTCCCGCATTGGATGTACTTGCTCGCGGACAACGCCACCTATCAATACGCGGCCAGCGGCCAATACGGGTTCCTGCCGCAGCACGCCGACCTCCCGCCGATCGCCCAGTGGGGCTTCGACGTCGTCCCGCCCGCCTGGGACTCCGACCTCGAGCCCTTCGCCGACGCCGACTTCACGACCGTGCTCCTCACGGCCGGCAACTTCATCCAGTACAAGGGCCCCGATGAGCCCTACGACGGCGACAACCCCAACAACTACTCGCCGGTCTCGGCGACGACGCTCATCGTCGACTGGGTCCGCGAGCAGGAGCCGGGGATCACGATCTACATCTACGAGAACTGGCCCGACATGGCCGGGGTCGCCGCCGACTTCCCGCCGACGCAGGCCGAGCTCGACAGCTACCACGCCTTCACCCAGGGCGAGTTCCACACCTGGTGGCTCGCCTACCAAGACGCGCTCCTCGCCGCGCGCCCCGACGCCGACGTCCGGATGCTCCCCGTCGGCCCGACGATCGCCCGCCTGCTCACCGAGACGCCCCTGAGCGGGATCCCGCTCGAGGCGCTCTACGAGGACGACGCCCCGCACGGACGGCCGACGATCTACTTCCTCGCCGGCCTCGTCACCTACATGGGGACCTACGGCGTGCCCGCGCCGACGGACTTCGCCGTCCCCGAGCTCGTCCACCCGCTGGTCGCCGCGCACTACGACGAGGTGGTCAGCGTGATCTGGGCGGAGCTCGAGGGGTTCACGGACGGCGAGGGCCAGAGCCGGGTGTGGTGAGCCGGCGAGCGGCGGCCGCTCACTGAGCGCTCGACCAGGTGCCGCCGACGAGCTCGATCATGTCGGTGCCCTCGCACGGCTCCCCCGGCTCGTCCGAGCACTCGTGGGCCTCCGCCGCGAGGACGGTGATCGCCCCGTGGTGGCCGTCGGCGCTGCAGGTGAGGTCGAAGGTGATCCCGCCGCCGTCGTAGCCGCTGAGGTCGACGCCGTGGACCCCGAAGGCGTCCTCGAAGTCGGCGATCGACGCGTAGTCACCGTAGGCCGCGTCGCGCCGGATCGACAGCTCCGAGAGCTCGCCCTCGGCGTCGAGGTTGGCGTCCGCGCGGAGGATGAGGGCGCCGTCGAGGCGGCCGTCCTCGCTCTGCATCGTCACGGCGACGTCGAAGTGGAGGGGCGCGGCGAGGCCGTTCGAGTCGATCCGCCCGCATGCCGTCGCGCCGGCGGGCGCCGCCTCGATCGTCAAGGACGTCGGCGCGTCGCCGTCCCAGTGGAGCTCGAGGGCCGGGAACGCGTCGAGGAGGGCGAGGGCCTCCGCCGCGCTGACGCCGGCCCACTCGGCGTCGAAGGGCACCGGCGCCTCCGCCGGGAAGTCGCAGTCGAGGCCGTCCGTCGGGAAGGTCGCGTAGTTCTGGAGGCCGAAGGCGACCGCGTCGCCCGAGTGGACCTCGACGCCGCCGTCGAAGGAGCCGAAGAGGCCGAAGGTGGAGACCCCGAGCTCGACGGAGATCGGCGCGGCCTCGCCGTTCGCCGGCTCGACGGCGGTGACCTCGAGGGCGCCGGCGATCTCGTCGAACGCGAGCTCATGACGGATCATCGCGACGTCGGGCTGGGAGGCGCGCAGCGTCGAGGCGAAGGACTCGTTGAGGGCGCCGCCGGCCGTGTGGAGCTTGACCCCGGCGTCGATCTCGAGGCGATCGACGCAGCCCATCTCGGCCGCGTCGGGGGCGGTCGCGTGGACGTAGCGGATCTCGCCGCCGGCGTAGCTGACCTCGACGCCGAGCTCCCCCTCGCCGGTCTCGGGCCCGAACTGCACGTCCCCCTGGTGCCAGAAGATCGGCGCCGTGTGGCTCCCCTCGGCGACGCCGAGGACATCGGCGGCCGTGAAGCCGATCTCGCTCGTCGCGTCGACGCCGCTGAGGACCGTCACGACCTCCTGGCAGTCGATCTCGTAGATGCCGATGTCTTCGTGGTGGCCGAAGAGATCGCAGGCGGTGGAGAGGGCGAGGGTCGGGAGGAGGCTAAGGCTAAGGAGTCGACGCAGGGACATGGTGTGCGGGTAGTCGCCGCCCGCCGCCGCCGGTTCACCGACTTCGGACAAAAGAGCCTGGCGCGGCTTCGCGCCCGTCGCCGGGCCGTCGCGGGATCCACGCGAAGGGCCCGCGCGGGCGCCATACGGTCCTCCTTCATCGTAGTCTCGCCCGCGACGCCGGCGACGACGCCCCTCACCACCACGAGCTCGATGACCGCCTCCATCCGAGACACTCCGCCCGCTCGCTCTCCCGGACTCGAGGCGCCGCGCCGCGACATCGCGCGGTGTGCAGAGGCGCGCAGCGCGGAGCGCAGAGCATGATCATCGAGGCGGCCCTGCTTGCGAGCGGAGTGATCTACGTCGCCGACAGGGTGGATCGATGGCTGCGGGCGCGGGACGACGCGGCGCCTCAGCTCGTCGACGCGCCGCAGGCACCGTCGCCGAAGGCGGAGGTCGGGAGCGACGGCCGGCTCGCGCTCTCAGGCGCGAGCCTCGTCCTCGCGGGGCTCGGCGGCCTCGCCGGAGCGCCGCTGGTCGCCGTCCCCTTCATCGTCGTCGCGATCGGCGACCTGTATGTGATCGCCTGGCGGCATTGGAGCGGCGGGCGGACGAGCGTCGTGCTCCTCGAGGCCGTGACCTACAGCGCCGCGCTCCTCACGGGTCACGCGATCGTCTCGGCCCTGATGCTGACGGCGACGCACGTCAGCGGCGCCCTGGCGAGGCGCACGGAGGACCGCGCGGACGCCAAGCTCGACGCGACGCTCCTCGCGGTTCCTGAGCGGCTCTGGGTCCTTCGCGGCGGCGTCGAGGTCGAGGTGAGGACCGAGGCGGTGGCGGTCGGGGACGTCGTGGCGGTCTCCGCCGGCGAGCTGATCGCGGTCGACGGCGAGGTCGTCGACGGCAGCGGCCTCGTCGACGAGTCCGCCCTGACCGGCGAGCCCTGGCCGGCGGAGCGGCGCGCCGGCGATCGGGTGCTCGCCGCGACGCGTCTGCTCCGCGGGCGCCTCCACGTCGAAGTCCGTCGCGACCGCGACGCGAGCGCCGCGGCCCGCACGATCGAGGTCATGGCGCAGACGCGCGACTACAGGGCGAGGGTGCGCGCTCGCGGCGAGGCGCTCGCCGACGCCGGCGTGCTGCCGACGCTCGCGGCGAGCGGCGTGACGCTGCCGCTGCTCGGCGCCGAACCTGCGCTCGCGCTCCTCTTCACGTCGTTCGGCGACAGCCTGCGCCATACGTGGCCCCTCGCGGTGCTCGGTCACCTCAAGCGCGCGGCCAGCGAGGGCGCCGTCGTCAAGGACGGCCGGGCCCTGGAGCTGCTCGGGCAGATCGACGTCGTCATCTTCGACAAGACGGGGACGCTCACGGAGCCGATCCTCGACGTCGGCCAGGTGCGCTGCTTCGCGGAGCGCAGCGCCGACGAGGTGCTCGCGCTCGCGGCCGCGGTCGAGGTCGAGCAGGAGCACCCGATCGCGGCGGCGATCCGCGGCGCGGCGGCGGAGCGCGGGCTCCGTCCGCAGCGCTGCTCGGTGACCCTGCGCCTCGAGTCGGGGAGCGGCGTCGTCGGGAGAGTGGGCGCCCGAGCGATCACGGTCGGCAGCCGCCGCCTCTTCGCCGCCCACCGGATCGCCCTCCCTGAGGCCGTCGCGAGCTGGCTCGATGCGCACGCGTCCCCCTCAGCCTCCCATGTCTACGTCGCGGAGGGGCAGGAGCTGCTCGGGATCATCGAGCTCTTCCCGCGGATCCGCCAGGGCGCGGCGCCGCTGATCCAACGCCTGCGTGAGCGCGGGATCGACGTCGTGATCATGTCGGGGGATCGCGAGCCCGCGACGGCCGCGCTCGCCCTGAGCCTCGGCGCCTCGGCGCACCACGCCGAGATCCTGCCCGAGGGCAAGGCGGCGCTCGTCGAGGCGATGCGCGCCGGCGGTCGCCGGGTCTGCTTCGTCGGCGACGGGATCAACGACGGCGCGGCCCTCCGCGCCGCCGACGTCGCAGTGTCGCTGCGCGGCGCGACGAACCTCGCCGTCGACGCGGCGGCGATCGTGCTCGCGGACGACTCGCTCGGCTCGCTCGTCTCGCTCATCGAGATCGGCGAGGAGCTCAACCAGAACCTGCGCGTGAGCGCGGCCCTGTCGCTGGCGCCGGGCGTCGTGACGACCGCCGGGGTCTACTTCTTCGGCTTCGGGCTCGTCCACGCCGCGATCGCCTACAACGTCGCCCTCGGCGCGGCCCTGGTGAACGCGCTGCGCCCGACCGTGGCGGCCCGTCGGAGCGTTCAGGCGGGGCCCGTCGCGGCGGCGTCCGGGTAGGCCTGCGCTATTGGACAGCTCCTATTTCCCGGCGCTCAGGCAGTCCCGCACCGCGCGTCGGATCGCGCGCTCGACCGCGTCGTCGTAGGACAGCCCGTAGTAGAGGAAGGTCTCGGCGACGTTGGCCGGCGCCAGGTGCCCGCCGCGGACGCTGTAGGCGCGCGTGCTCGTGCGCAGCGCGCCCGAGAGGAGGACGTCGCCCCAGTGGAGGCGGCCGTCGAGCACGCCCCAGAGCAGCGAGCCGGCGATCTCGTTGAGCGCGTCCCAGTCGTCGTCGAGCCCGCGCCGCGCCGTCGCGCCGCGAGCGTCGACCGTGAGGGTGTAGGCGTCGACGCTCGCCGGGAAGACGACCTCGACCGCGAAGCGCAGCGGCCCGTCGCAGGCCATCGCCGGGAACGCCCGCGCGAGCCCGTCGGCGAGCGGCCCGCGGACCCACGCCTCGACGACCGCGCGCATCCGCGACGGGTCCGCGCCGAAGGGATCCGGATCGCAGACCGCGGGGATCGCCGTCGGCCTGTAGCCCCGGGGATCCGGCGCGCCCGTCAGCTCGACCAGCGCGCGCGCGCCCTCCGGGAGGAGCTCGACCTCGCCGCCGCGGACCTCGTAGCGCCCGCCGATCGTGTTCGGCAGGCCGCGGATCGCCGGCGCGGCAGCGGCGAGGTCGCGGCGGAAGCGGGCCTCGCCGATCGGGTAGACGTAGCGATCCATCCATCGGTAGGCGCCGACGTGCGCGGCCCCTGCCGACGCCGGGACGACCGCGCGCGCCCCCGTGGCCACGACCTCGTCGAGCAGCGCCGCGTAGGCGCGGTAGGGGAACGAGGTCTGGCGGCCGAGCGGCGCGGCGATCTCGAGGAGCGGCTGCCAGCGCACGAGGGCCAGGGCCAACGCGTCAGCGCCGAGCTCCGCCAGGCAGCGCGCGGCGACGTCGCCGACCGCGGCCGCGTCGCGGAGGACGCTGTCGACCTGGTTCCAGACGACGCCGTCGGCGGTCGCGACCATCACCCCCCACTCGTCCGGATCGATCGACGGCGTGGTGATCAGCGTGACGCCGTCGAGGTCGACGCGCTGCCCCTGACCGACGCGCTGGATCGTGCGAAACCCGAGCGCGCGCGCGGCCCACTCGACGAGCGGATCGGGGGTGACGACGACCGACTCCGGATCGAGGCGCGCGAGCCGGTGGAGGCTCGGGACGTCGAAGTGATCGGTGTGGCGGTGCGAGACGAGGATGAAGTCCGGGCGCAGCCCCTCGGCGTCGACCTCGCGCGCGGGCACGACCTCAAAGACGCCGCCGTGGTGGGTCGGCTCGAGCAGCGGATCACAGAGCAGGCGGAGGCCCGCGGCCTCGACGAGCCACATCGCGTGCCCCAGGTGGGACCAGTCCATGGGCGCAGTATAGGAGAGCGTCGGGCCGCCGCGGTTGCCAGGCGGCGCGCGGGCGGGTGATACTCCGGCCGTGGAGGATCGTCCGCGGCGCTACTCGCTTGCCATCGAGCTCACGAGCCACTGCAACCAGCGCTGCAGCTACTGCTACAACGACTGGCGCGCGGACAACGGGCGTGAGGTCGGGGCCCTGGCCTCCGCCGATCTCCTCGCCCTGCTCGCCCGGGCCCTCGATGAGGTCGCCTTCGATCACGTCACGCTCACCGGCGGCGAGCCGCTCGCGCGCGCCGATCTCTTCCGCGTCCTCGACCTCTGCCGCGACCGCGGCGTCGGCATCCAGATGATCTCCAACGGCGGGCTCATCGACGACGCCAAGGCGGCGAGGCTCAGCGAGTACCCGATCCGCTTCATCCAGATCACCCTCAACGGCGTCGACCGCGAGACCCACGAGGCCCACGTCGGCGGCGTCCACTTCGACGCGACGATCGCCGGGATCGAGGCGCTGCGCCGGCACGGAGTGCTCGTCGCCGGCAGCGTCGTCGTCACGCGCAAGAACGCCGACCAGGTCGGGGCGATCCTCGATCGCT
>JAGQIT010001509.1 GCA_020431135.1 Myxococcales bacterium
GCGCCGACCAGCCACTCGAGGCGCCCGAGCGGGCTGGCGTCGACCGGGACCTCGGCCCAGGCCTCGGCGCGGTGGAAGCGATCGTCCTCGGCGAAGGCCGCGATCTTGCGCTTGAGGATCGGCCGCGCCTGGCCGTCGCCCTCGCCGAGGGTGAAGGCCTTGACCGGCTTGAGCACGACGCCCTCCGCGGGGTTCGGCTCGGCGAGCGCCGGCAGGCCGAGGCGCGCGGGGATCGTCGAGTCGAAGCCGAGCGGGTAGTCGAGCGCCTCGCGGAGCGTGCCGACGAGGAGCGGCTCGGCGACGAAGAAGCCGCGCCCGCGCAGGAGCTCGATCGCCGCGTCGAAGTCGAGGAACTCGCGGGCCGCCGCCCCGTCGCGCTGGACGGCGAGGTCGAAGGCGCAGAACTCGATCCCCGGCGCGTAGTAGACCCCGGTCTGGACCGGCGCGACGCCCTCGATCGCCGCGACCTCGGGGTGCGGGTAGGCGCCGCCGAAGAGCTCGCCGTAGACGTAGAGGCGCGCGAGCCCGGGGATCGTCGCGGCGACGTCCGCGAAGAGCGCGTGCGCGGCCGCGGCGTAGCGCACCCGCACCCGCTCGTAGTTGAAGAAGGCGTCGCCCTCGCGGAGGATCGCCTTGCGCTTGGCGCAGCGGACACCGCGGCCGTCGGCGAGGAGGCAGAAGTTCGCCCCGTGGATCTTCTCGGTGACGACCCAGCGCAGGCGATCGAGCTGGCGCAGCTGCGCCGGCGCGCCGATCCACTGGTCGGTCGTCTCGGGGATCCGATCGTAGCTGATGAAGTCGCCGCCCATCGTCCATCTCCGCGCTGAGCCGCTGAGGATCGGCAGCAGGCTGCGCCGCGTCAAGGCGCGGCGCCGCGGCCTCCGACGCGCCGATACGTGTGGTGGTTACACTCGGCGCGATCGTCCGCGTCGCCGCAGCGCTGATCTGTCCCTATGGACCTAGAGTTCACGGCCGGCCCCCGACGCCCGCACCTAGCGCTCGGCGAGCAGATCGCTCCGAGCGATGCAGCGACGAGAACGCGCGGAGCCTCGCCGCGCGAGCCTCGACATGCCGCGGCGACGGCCGCATCGCGGCGCCGAATTGGCGGAGGGCGCCCGCGGGCGCCCTCCCTCCGCGCGCGAGGCGGACCGACTACTGCGGCAGGACCTCGACGTCGTTGATCCCCTTCACGCTCGCCCCGGCCGGGTAGGCGTAGGAGACGTAGACGGTGTTGAACTGCTGGCTGGCGTTCGAGCCCCAGCCCCAGACCGTGACGCCGAAGGGGTTGTCGCTGGTCATCTCGTGGCGGCCGTTCGAGCAGCCGTTGACGTCCATGAAGTTGCCGGTGACGAGGTCGAGGCGCGTGTACTCGTTCTCGCCGATCGGCATCCAGCCGCCGAGGTTGCCGGAGCAGCCGATCGACACGTCGGCGAACTGCCCGTCGACCGGCGTGCGGACAACGACGAGGTTGGTCTCGGAGTAGGTCGGGTCGGTGAAGAGAACGTACTTCTTGAGGTACTGCGCCGACGGGATCACGTTGACCCACTCGGGGTCGCCGGCGCCGCCGTAGCTCTGGCCGCCGGTCATGTAGGCGGCGAGGTAGAAGGGGTGCTCGTCGTCCTGGCTCTCGACCTGGAAGGGCCCCGCCGAGTTGAACTCGGCGACGTCGCCGAGGTTGAG
>JAGQIT010001510.1 GCA_020431135.1 Myxococcales bacterium
GCGGCGCCCTCCTCGGTCTCGCTGTGATCGCGGAGCCCCGAGAGCACCCCCCAGGCGATCTCCGAGGTCGGCTCGGTCGCCAGGCGCTGGCGGTAGAAGGGGACGAGCTCCGCGGTGGGCACGGTCGAGCTCATGCCGAAGAGGGCGTCGGCGCGGACCTTCGGGTCGGGGTCGCTCTCGGCCGCGCGGCGGACGAGCGGCGCGAGCGAGGGGAAGTCGCGGAGGTTCACGAAGTTCCAGGCGGTCGCCCGGCGGATCTCCGGGTCGCCGTCGGCGAGGAGGCGCTCGGCGAGGCCGCGGATCTGCGCCGCCCCGTCCTCGGGGAACCACTGGAGGTTCTCGGCGATCTCCTTGCGCACCCGCTGGTTGGGGTTTTGCAGGTGCTTCGTGTAGGTCGCAAGGGTCAGGTCGCCCTGGCCGTGGTGGTGGAGGAGCGCGAGCGTCGAGATGCACGCGGCCTGGACCTCGTCGCTCGGGTCCTTGTCGATCTGCTCGGCGACCCGCTGCATCAGCTTCTTCTTGTCGCGGAAGTCGCTGAAGGCGCCGAAGACCGCGGCCCGGACCGCGGGGCTGGGATCGTCGATCATCCCCTCGAGGACCCCGAGCTTGCCGCGGAACTTGTCGCTGGCGGCGAAGCGCAGCTGCGACGCGACCTCCTCGCGGATCTCCGCGTCGTCGGACTTGGCGAGCTCCTTGATCAGCGGCAGCGCGCCCTCGTCGGCGAACTTCGCGGCCGCGGTGATCACCTCGCGGCGGAAGTCGGCGTCGTCACCGAGGTCGGCGACGAGCTCGCGGAGCATGGCGATGTGCTCCTTGCGGGCCTGGCCGTCGAGGAGGTTGGCCCAGGCGTCGAGCGCCTGCGTGCGGACCTCGGGGCTGCCCTTGCGGATGAAGCGGGCGAGGAGCGGCTCGACGACGAGCAGGCCCTCGCGCTCGTCGTAGCAGGCGAGCATCACCTCGCGCAGCGCCTCGCACAGCGCCTCCTCGTCGTCGCTCTGGAGGTCGGGCCAGCGCGCGTAGACGTCGTCGAGGGTCAGGGTGTCGAGGTCCATGCCGGCGCCCTCGACCACCTTGAGGGTCGCCTCGGCGGTCGGGTCGGCGACCTTCGGGATGTCGGCCGCGGCCATCACCTTGTAGGAGACGCCGTCGCCGCTCGGGTCGAGGTCGGCCGGGAGCTTGAAGGAGAAGTCGAACTCGCGGGTCGAGCCCTTGGGGATCGCCTCGCCCTCGGCGAGGGTCTGGTCGATGAGCAGGTTGGTGTCGACCTCGGGCAGCGACGAGCCCTCCTTCGAGCGGACCAGGAGGTAGAGGAGCTTGACCTTGAGCGAGGTCAGGGTGAGGTCCTTCTTGCCGCCGGTGAGCGTGAGCGTCCCCGAGAGCACGCCGCCGGCGGGGACCTGGGTGGCGTCGAGGTTCATCTCGAGCTTGGTGCCGCCGCCGAAGAGTTTGTTGAGTAGACCCATCGTTCGTCGCTGTCCTGTCTGCGCGGAGACGTCCGCGCGCGCGGAGAGTAACGGAGGGGGCCCCGCGCCGAAAGGTGCCCCGTCGGCGAACCGCGGAGCGCTGTTCCCCGGGGGCGCGTGGGCCAGTTGCCGCTCCCGAAGCGAGCACCCGCGAGAACGGCGAGCGCCAGGACCGCAGCCCC
>JAGQIT010000210.1 GCA_020431135.1 Myxococcales bacterium
AAGAAGGCCACCAAGAAGAAGGCCGCCAAGAAGCGCTCTCGGAAGTAGATACGCCGAGCGCTGATGAGGGCGTCGCTCCGGCGACGCCCTCTCTCGTTGGTTGCTCGTCGCTCGGTCGTCAGGCAGCCGCGCCTGCGCGCTGATCGCTCAGGCCGCGCCGCCGCCCAGCGCGCGCGCGAGGGCGATCCCGAGGAGCACACAGAGGACGCCGCCGACGAGATGGAGCGCGAGCTGGGTCGCCACCAAGCTCCAACGGCCGCTCGTCGCCATGTTCACAGTCAGCAGGGCGAACGCGCTGTAGGTCGTGAAGCCGCCGAGGAGGCCGGTCAGGATCGCCACGCGCAGCACCCCGTCGGGCAGGAGCGTCGCCATCAAGCCGATGACGAAGCAGCCGATGAGGTTGGCCGCGAGGGTCCCGGCGTTCGGGAGCTGAGCGGCGAAGACGGTGTCGACGCCGCGGCCGACGACGAGGCGGAGGCAGGCCCCAAGACCGCCGGCGCAGAACACGGCGAGCAGCTCCTTCATGCCCTCCCCTGCGCCGTGTTCTTGTCCACCCGCCACGGATAGCGCAGGCTAGGGGCGGCGAGCAAGATGGCGGCGAAGCGCGCGAGGCGAAGCGAAGAGGAGGAGGCGCCCCAGCGCCGGCGACGGCGCCAGGGGACGCTCTCGCGCCACTTCTCCGGCCGCCAGGATCCCTTCACCAGCGCGATCCTGGTCTTCCCGCTCTTCGTCACCTACCAGGTCGGGATCCTCAGCCGCGGCGGCCGCGGACAGAACGGCGTCGACTTCGTCACCCGCTCGCTCATCGAGCTGTGCGAGCGCGACCTCGGCAACTACCTGACGATCCTCGCGGGGATGTGCGTCGCCTACCTGGCGATCGTCGTCATCCTCCGGCGCTACGGGACCTTCTCGCCGCGCGCCTTCGTGCCGATGATCGTCGAGGCCTCGTTCTATGCGCTGACGATGGGGACGCTGATCCTCTTCGTCCTCCAGCGCTTCCTCGACATCGTCCCGGGGCTCGCCGTCGGGGCCGTCGATCCGGTGAGCGTCCTCGTGATCGCCGCCGGCGCCGGGCTGCATGAGGAGCTGATCTTCCGCCTGATCGGCATGGGCGGGCTCGGCTGGCTCCTCGCCGGGATCACCGGCCGCCGCCGCGCCTGGCTCGCGGCGCTGATCATCTCGTCGCTGGTCTTCAGCCTCGCCCACCACGTCGGCCCCGCGGGCGAGCCCTTCACCTACGACGCCTTCATCTACCGCACGCTTGCCGGGGTGTTCTTCGCGATCGTCTATCAGATCCGCGGCTTCGCGGTCGCGGCCTGGACCCACGCGCTCTACGACGTCTACGTCCTCAGCCTCGGCTAGCCGCGCGCCACCGCCGCCTGATATCTGTCGCTGGACCCTCCTAGGCTGTCCGGGTGCTCAGGAGCAGAGGCCGCGTCACCCGAGGGTGTCCCGCCGACCCCCTCGGTCGACGATTGCGCCGCGAAGCTACGAGCCGAAGAGCACCGACCGAAGCGCTCGTCGAGCGCCCGGCGCGGAGGCTCGCCTCCGCGGAAGCCGTCCGCCCGCTCGCCGGCGCCCTCCCCGACCCGCTACTTCGGGATCGCGACGCCCTCGCGGGTGAGGAGCACCGAGGCCTGGCGCCGCGGATCGAGGATCGTCCGCGCGAACTCGAGGAGGTCGCTCGCGGTGATCGTCGCGACGCGCTCGCGGTAGCCGCGGAAGTGGTCGGGCGGCAGGCCGCAGAGGATGTCGATCGCCATCTCGTTGGCGATCCGGGCGCGGCGCTGCAGGGCGATGTCGTGCTGACCGATGAGCCAGACCTTCGCGCGCTCGAGGTCCGCATCGGCGACCGGCTCGGCGACGATCGCGGCGAGGTGGCGCTCGATCGCCGCGAGCGCGCGCCCGAGCTTGTCCTGGCTGGTGGCCGCGTAGACCGTCATGTGGCCGCCGTCGAGGCCCTCGGTCGACGAGGCGTCAACGTGGTAGACGAGCCCCTCCTCCTCGCGGAGGGCGAGGAAGAGCCGCCCCGACTGGCCGCCGAGAACGGCGCAGAGCACCTCCATGATCGCCGACCGCGGATCCCCGAGGCAGATCCCCGGGTAGCCGATGGCGATGTGCGCCTGCTCGCGATCGCGGTGGACGACCTTGCGGCGCGGCCGCGTCGGCAACTTCGGGGCGTCGCCGGTCGGCCGCCATCGGCGACCGCGACGGCCGCCCTCGGAGACCCTCGCGTCGATCGCGCTGACGATCGCCTCGACGTCGACGTCGCCGACGACCGCCAGGACCGCCTGGCCGATCGGGTAGTCCTTGCGCCAGCGCGCGGCGAGGAGGTCATGGTCGAGGCTGCGCAGGCCCTGGCGGGTGCCGCGGAGCGGACGGGCGTAGGGGTGCTCGCGGTAGAGGAGCTTGCGCAGCCGCCGGATCGCTACCTGCGCGAGGTCATCGTCGGCCGCGGCGAGCTCCTCGAGGGCGACGCGGCGCTCCTCGGCGATCTCATCCTCCGGGAAGGTCGGCGTCAGCGCGCACTCGAGGAGATGCTCGAGAACGAGCGGGAAGTGGCGGGCGATCGCCTCGCCGTGGAGGCCGAGGGTGTTGCGGCCGGTGAAGCCGCCGAGACCGGCGGCCATGCCCTCGATCTCGCGGCTGAGGCTGTCGCCGTCGCGGCTGCCGTTGCCGCGGGTGAGGGTCGCCGCGGTCAGCGAGGCGAGGCCCGCGTTCTCGGCCGGCTCGCGGCGCAGACCGCCGAGCCAGGCGAGCCAGGCGCCGGCGACGGGGACCCCGGCGTCGCGGTGGATCCGCAGGCGCAGGCCGATGTCGAGGTCGACCGAGACGATCCCGGCGCGCCTCTTGAGCGGGTAGCGCTTGGCCGTCCGCCGACCGGCCGCGAGCATCGACTTGCGGATCCCGCGGGCCGCGGCCACGTCGACCCTGTCCTCGGGGAGGAGCACCGAGAGCGCCGCGGCGTCGGTCGGCATCCAGGTGGCGACCGCCCGCTGGACGGCCTCGGGTGTGAGGGCGGCGAGGGCCCGGTAGTAGCCCTCCTCGCGCTCAGGATCGCCGGTCTGGCTGGCGTAGTAGCCGAGGGCGTGGGCCTGGCCCTGGACCGTCTCGCGCCGGTAGATCAGATCGCTCTCGAGGGACGCGCGGGCGCGGGCGAGCTCCTCCGTCGAGATCGGCGTCGCGGCCATGCGCCGGATCTCGGCGAGGATCGCCTGCTGGGCGCCGACGATCTGGCTCGGCCCGGTGCGCGCCGAGATCATCACCGTCGACGCGTCGCGGCCGACGTCGAGGCTGCTGTGGACGTCGGTGACGACCTTCGCCCGGCGACGGACGTCGCGGACGAGGCGCGAGGCGTCGCCGTGACCGAGAACGATCGTCGCCACGTCGAGGGCCGCGACGTCCGGGTGCTCGAGGCCGGGCGCGCGCCAGCCGAGGAGGAGATGGCACTCGAGAACGTCGGCGCGGCGGACCGAAGCCTGGGCCGCGGCCGTGGGCTTCACCGCGGCGCCGACCTCGGCGCGGGTCCCCTCCCCTGCGGCGCCGAGGATCGGCTTGGCCCGGGCGACGACCGCCTTCGGATCGACGGGGCCGACGACGACGAGGGTCAAGCGCTCGCCGGCGTAGACACGGCGGTGGAAGGCCCGCAGGCGCCGCGCCGTGTGGCCGCGGACCTCGCGGGCGAGGCCGAGGACCGGGCGCGCGTAGGGGTGCTCGCTATGCACCCGCTCGAGGAGCGACTGCACCGCGCGGGCGCCCGGGTCGTCGTCGTACTGCTTGATCTCCTCGACGACGACCTCGATCTCGCGCTCGAGCTCGCCGCTGTCGAGGCGCGGGCGCAGCCCCGACCAGAGGATCCCGTCGAGGGCCTCGCCCCATCCGTCCGCCGGCACCGTTGCGTAGAGCACGGTCTCGTCATGCGAGGTGAAGGCGTTGACGTCGCCGCCGAGGCTCTCGATGAGGAGGGCGAGATCCCCGGGCGGGCCCCCCTTGGCGAAGGGCTTGAAGAGGAGATGCTCGAGGAGATGGGCGCAGCCGTGCTCGCGCTCGCGCTCGGCGGCGGTGCCGGCCGCGACCCAGAGCTGGATCGCCACCGGAGCGTCGCCCGCGGTCGGCAGGCAGAGGACGGTGGCGCCGTTTCGCAGGCGACGGCGGACGAGGCGCGCGGGGCCAGAGGCCCGCTTCTTCGTGGATTTTCGCGGGTTCGACACAGGAGACGTCGCCGCTGGCGGCGGCGGCCAGCGGGGCGCAAGTATGCCCGAAAGGCGGCGCCTGTGCCCGTCTCCGCGCGGCCCGCAGGCCGACCGCGCGGCTCGCCGCGACGAGCCCGTGAGGCCGCTTGGCGGGCGGGCGAGGGCCGGAGAATTTCCGCACCCGCAGACCATCCAGCGGTCGCGCGCGGCCGCGAACATGGTACCGTCGCGCGGCTTGATTTTGCGCCTCAGAGCGCAGTGGAGGATGCTCGCCGATGTCTGAGAGCGAAGCCGCGGTTGCCCCCAACCAGTCGACCATCGGCCTGCCGTGCCCGCTCCCGCAGCCCGCAACCGAGGAGCCCGCGGAGCTGACGGCCTTCCGCGCCGGGCCGATCCACGACTCGACCTTCGTCAAGCTCCGCCGCCGCTTCCGCGAGCAGGACGACTGGCGCTCCCTCGCCACCCTCCTCCTCGTCTACGCCGACCACATCACCAACGTCGGCAAGATCGCGGAGCTCTCCCACCAGGCCTACGAGCTGTGGCTCGACCGCGTGAAGGACAAGGCGGAGGCGGCCCACGCCCTCGCCCGCGCCGTCGAGGCGGCCCCGGAGCACGAGCGCGCCGTCCGTCTCCTCTACGAGCTCTACGCCGATCTCGACTGGCACCACGAGCGCGTCATCCTCCTGCGCTGGCGGATCAAGGCCGCCGAGCGCCAGAGCCCCGCCGCCGTCCCTGCCCTCCTCGTCGAGCTCGCGGGGATCCTCGAGGAGCACTTCATGGCGATCGAGGAGGCGATCGCCATCTACGAGCGCGCCCTCAAGCGGGCGCCGAAGAACCGCGCGGCCAGCGAGGCGCTGATCCGCCTCTACCTCCACGCGGGCTCGTGGCAGCGGGCCTCGGAGCTGATGGAGGGCGAGCTTGGGCGCCTCGATCCCGGCAACGAGCGCGACCGCATCGCCGAGCTCCACCTCCGCCTCGCGCGCATCGAGCACGAGGTCCACGGCGACGTCGCCCGCGCGGCGGTCCATCTCCAGTCGGCGCTAAAGGCGATGCCGGACAACGTCCACGCGCTGCGGGCCTTCGGCGTGATGTACCTCGGCTCGGGCAAGGCCAGCGACGAGGGGATGGCCAAGGCGTCGGACATCTTCTTCCGCGCGGCCAAGCTCGCGTCGGCGCAGAACGACGACCGCGAGGCCCTCAAGCTCCTCCGCCGCACCCTGAGCCTGCGCCCCGATCACTACGACGCGGGGATGATGCTCGCCGAGCTCCTCAGCGACCACGAGCGCTGGACCGACCTCGACGACCTCTACGCCCAGTGGATCGGCTACGTCGAGCCGAGCGACGCCTACTCGCTGTGGATGCAGCGCGGCGAGCTCCTGGAGCAGCACCTCGCGCGCCGCGAGGACGCCCGCCTGTGCTACGAGACCGCCAGCCAGTTCGAGGCCCCGGGCGGCCCGGCGTGGCAGAACCTCGAGCGCCTCTACGCCAGCCTCGGCGACATCGAGGCGCTCGCCGGGCTCTTCGAGGCCTACGTCGACGAGCAGCCCAACTCGATGCCTGCGGACAAGCTCCTCAAGGCGGCCGGGACCTACCGCGAGGAGCTCCACAACGACGAGCGCGCCTCCTTCTTCTTCTACAAGGTGCTCGAGCGCGAGCCCTTCAACGCCGAGGCCTTCGAGGGCTACAAGGAGCACTGGCGGCGCAAGAACAAGTGGGCCCACCTGCGCGACCTGATCTTCTATCAGCTCGATCAGGCGGCGTCCTACAGCGGCCCCGACAACCCGCTCGGCAACCCGGCCTTCGCCGAGGAGTACGTCGAGGTCGCCGAGATCTGTGAGAAGCGCCTCGCCGATCCCGACGGGGCGCTCGACGCCTGGCAGCGCCTCCAGGGCGCCTACCCGAACGACTGGCGGCCGCGCGACCACATCGCCCGCCTCGACAAGCGGATCCGGATGCTCGACCAGGTCGAGCGCACGCAGGGCCTCGAGCTCGCCCGCCTGCGCGAGCCGGCGAAGCGCCTCGCCGTCCTCCGCCGCCTCGCCAAGGTCTACCGCGAGCGCGTCACCGACCCCGGCCGGGCGATCGAGAACGTCTACGAGATCCTCGAGATCCAGGCCAAGGACGGCGGCGAGTCCGGGCCCTACGAGGCGATGCTCGCCGATCTCTACGCCCGCGTCGGCGACTACCAGGCGCTGATCGGCGTCCTCCGCCAGCAGTTCGACGCCGCCCGCCGGCCCGCGCAGCAGATGGAGCTGCTCCGGCGGATGGCCGCGATCTGGCACGACGACCTCCAGGAGCACGACGACGCGATCTGGGCGTGCGAGCAGCTCCTCTCGTACAAGAACGACGACCTCGAGGTTCTCCACCGCCTCGAGAACCTCTTCTACGAGACCGGGCGCTACGACAGCCTCTACTCGGCCCTCGAGCGCGAGCTGGCGATCACCGCCGACCCGCGGGCGCGCTCGCGGATCCTCTGGCGCATGGGCAACGTCGCCGAGGTCCGCCTCGCTGACAACCGCAAGGCGTCGCGGGTCTACGCCGACCTCCTGGCGATCGACCCGCACAACCTCGAGGTCCTCGACAAGATGGCGGCGATCTACGAGGCCGACGGCCGCTACGACGACCTCGCCACGCTCCTCGGCAAGGCGGCGGCGTCGTCGAAGACCGCGCCGATCCGCCAGCTCGACTACCTGATGCGCCTCGGCAACGTCGCCGAGGCGGCGCTCGAGGATCCCGACCTCGCTTGCTCGGCCTTCGAGCGCGTTCTCCGGATCAACCGCGACCACCGCCAGGCGGTCGAGGCCCTGACGCGCCTCTACCGGACGATCTCGTCGTGGCACGGCCTCGCGGCGATGCTCGGCAACCTCCAAGAGCTCGTCGACACCGACGAGGAGGTGCTCCAGCTCGGCCTCGAGCGCGCCGAGGTCCTCGCCGACAACCTCGACAACGCCAGCGCCGCGGCCCGCGTTCTCGAGCAGCTCGACGCGACGATCGCCCCGGGCCACCCCGAGATCCGCGCCCGGCTGACGGCCTACTACGCCCGCGCCGGCGACCACCGCAAGGCGATCCGCCACGCCGAGATCCTCCTCCTCGCGACCGAGGACGCGGCCGAGCGCCGCCGCCTCCACGAGGCGATCGCCTCGTCGTGGATCGCCCTCGGCGACAGCAAGGCCGGCCTCCAGGCCTTCGAGCGCTACGTTCGGGAGGTCGGCCACGACCTCGCGGCGCTGCGGATCCAGGCCGACCTCCAGGAGCAGGCCGGCGACTTCGGCGGGGCGATCAGCACCCTCGATCGCCTCCTCCGCGAGTCGACCGATCCGCGCAGCCAGGTGGCGACGCTCGAGCGCATGGCCGAGATCGCCGAGCACAAGCAGGGGCACCACCGGCGGGCGATCGCGCTGCTCGGCAAGGCCCTCGGCATCGCCCCGAGCCACGACGGCGTCCGCGACAAGCTCGAGGCCCTCGCCGCCCGCCACGGCATGTGGAAGGACCTCCTCCACGCCTACGGCGAGCGCTTCAACGAGCTCGCCAAGCGCGGCGACAGCCACGGCCAGATCGCCCTGTGCATGAACGCGGCGAAGACGGCCGAGGAGCAGATCGCCGACTACGACCTCGCCTTCGCCTGGGCGAAGAAGGCCTACCTCGTCGCGGTCGAGGGCGGCCACGACGCCCGCGAGGCCCGCGTCCCGCGCCAGCGCCTCCAGGAGCTGGCGGCCGCCCACGGCCTGTGGCGGCAGCAGCTCGAGGTGATCGAGCAGGAGCTCCGCCTCCAGGAGCGCCGCGGCGACTTCGGCGACTTCTCGAGCTTCGAGCTCCTCCTCGCCGCCTCCGACCTCGCACGTGAGCGCCTAAACGACCCGGAGCGGGCGATCGGCTACCTCACCCAGGCCTACGCGCTGCGCCCCGAGGACACCGAGCTCGGCAAGCAGATCGAGGAGCTCGCCGAGCGCCACGAGCTCTGGCACGCGCTCGTCGCCTACCACGAGGGGATGCTCGAGCGGACCGACAGCGCCCTCTCGCGCTTCGAGGCCCACGTCGCCCTCGCCCGCCTCCTCGAGCGCAAGCTCGACGACCCGGCGGCGGCGGCCAAGCGCCTGCGCACCGCCTGGGAGCAGATCTACGCCGACGACCGCTCCCTCGCCGAGGAGGCGCTCGACCTGGCGATCTCGCTGTGCGAGCGCCACGAGCTGTGGGCGGAGCTCGCTGACATCCGCCAGGCCGCGGCCAGCCGCCTCTTCGATCGCAAGGCGATCGCCGAGGGCCTGCGCAGCCTCCGACGCGCCGCTGAGCTCCTCGATGAGCGCTGCGACGACTCGCTCGCCGCCCTCCGAGTCCTCCGCGGCGGCCTCCGCTACGACCTCCAGGGGACGACGCTTGTCGATCCGCTGCGTGACCTCTGCGTGAAGATCGACGCGCGCCGCCCCGAGGGCGAGCCGCCGCTCGGCGCCCTGACGATGCTCGGCGCCCTCCAGACGCTCCTCGGCGCCAACGAGGATCCGGCGGAGAAGATCACCTGGCTCAAGGAGCGCGCCGAGATCCGCGAGCGCCAGCTCGACGACCGCAAGGGTGCGATGGCCGAGTGGCTGCGGATCCTCGGGATCGACGCCGGCTCGAAGGAGGCGCGCTTCGAGCTCGAGCGCCTCGCCGAGGCCGGCAACCTCTGGGATCGCATGCTCCTGGTCCCGGCCTGGGAGCTCGCCCAGCTCCGCGCCGGCCTGCGCCCCGGCACCCCGCCGACGCCGCGCCAGCAGAGCCAAGAGCAGGCGCTGTGGGATCGCATCGCGGAGCTCTACGCGGACTTCCTCCACCGGCCCGAGTACGCGCTGCGGGCCAACCTCTGCGCCTGGCGCCTGAGGCCCCAGCTCCCGGCGACGGACGGCGACATCGGCCCGCTCCACGGGTCGATCTGGCACTTCGCCGCGGCGACCGGCGCCTACACGAGCCCGCCCAAGCCGCAGGATCCGCTGCTGTGGCCGAGGGTCACGGCGCCGGAGATCGAGGACGACGCGCTGTGGCGCAAGCTCGGCCTCCACCCGACGACGCTGCGCGCCCGCGAGGAGCGGCGGGTCAGGCTCCGCGGCCCCGCCCCGGCCCCCGCCCCGTCGACGACGACCGCCGTCGACATCTCGGAGCTCGAGCCCCTCGACGACGAGCTGCCGCCGGTCGAGATCACCGGGATCGTCGAGATCTCAGAGATCGAGCCCCTCGACGACGACGAGCTGATCCCGGAGATCACCGGCGTCGTCGACGTCTCAGAGCTCGAGCCCCTCGACGAGCCGCCGGTCGAGATCACCGGCGTCGTCGAGATCTCGGAGGTCGAGCCCCTCGACGACGAATTCCTCGAGGCCAACCCGATCACCCTCGACCTCAGCCCCGACGATCCGCAGCTCGTCGAGCTCCGCGCCCAGGCGGCCCGGCACTCCGCCGGGGAGGACGCCGACAGCGACGGGCCGATCACCCTCGATCTCGAGCCGGACGATCCGAAGGTCATCGCCCTGCGGCGCGGTCGTGATCCGGACGCCCCGATGCCGCGCGTCAGCGCCAAGCGCCCGCCGCGTCCCCCGAGCCGACCCCACGTCGCGCCGCCGCGCCCCCCGAGCCGTCCCCACGCCGCGCC
>JAGQIT010000211.1 GCA_020431135.1 Myxococcales bacterium
CTCCGACGACGACCCCACGGGGCGTCGCCGAGGCGCGCGCGAGGGCCTCCGACAGGGGCGTCCCTGGAGCAGACGCCCGCACGGCCGACGCGCGAGCGCGACGGCCGACGCCCCCTCACCGCGCGCACCGGGAGCGCGACCGAGACCCCCTCCGCGACCGCCGCGAGGCCCGGCGTCACGACGCGTGGTCGCGGCTCGGCGAGCTCTACGTCGACGACGCTGGCCTCGTGATCCTGTGGCCCTTCCTCGAGCGCCTCTTCGCTCGCACGCAGCTCCTCAGCGACGACCAGCGCTTCGACGACGAGCCTGCGCGCGCCCAAGGGATCGCCCTCCTGAGCGTCCTCGCCCGGCGTGATCCCGAGCCGCCGGAGCCGCTCCTCGCCCTCGCCAAGCTCCTGTGCGGCGCGTCCCCGCAGGCGCACCTCGAGCTCGAGCGACCCCTCACCGACGACCAGCAGATCGAGTGTGAGCGCCTCCTCCTCGCCGTCCTCGACTACGTCCCGGCGCTCGGCGACATCACGGCCGATGATCTGCGCGCGACGTTCCTTCGGCGACCGGCCGCGCTCGCCGTCCGAGACGGCGTCTGGACCCTCGCCGTCGAGCGGCGCCCGCAGGACCTGGTCCTCGAGCGATTCCCGTGGTCATGGCGCTGGCTGAAGCTGCCGTGGATGGCCGAGCCGCTGCGGGTGGAGTGGTGATGGCGACCGCGGATCTCGAGGCTCTCGAGCGCGAGCTCACCTGGTTCGCGGCGGCGATCGACGCCCGCTTCACCGCCTACTTCCCGCGCGAACCCGGAGCTGCCCCCGGCGTAGAGCTGCCCCCCCCGCCGGAGCACGGCGACGCGCCGGCGGCCTACGCCCGCCTCCTCCGCGCCCACCCGCTCGCCGCCAGCGAGCGCCTCGCCCTCGCCCTCGCCCTCGCGGCCGAGCTGCGACCGCAGCTCCTCGACGTCTTCTTCGTCAAGAACGCGACCTTCGATCGTCGGTTCTCCGAGTTCGGCGGCGCGCGGATCGACGACGACTTCACGCCGACCGGCGAGACCCTCGCCTTCCTCCTCGACGCCGGCTCGCTCGCGGCGCGGGCCGAGGTCGTCGCGCTCCTCGATCCAGAGCGGCCCCTCCGGCGCCTCGACCTCCTGCGCGCGGCGGCCTCCGGCGGGCCATCGGGCTCCCCACTGAAATCTCCGCTGCGCCTCGCCCCGGACGTCGTCGTCCACTTCCTCGGCGGCGCGCGCCGACAACCCGCGCTCGACCTCGACTTCCCTGCCGCGCGGATCACCACGGCGCTCGAGTGGGAGGACCTCGTGCTCAACCCGAGCACCCTGCGCCAGCTCCGGGACATCGAGGTCTTCCTCGCCCACGGCGCCACGCTCATGCGTGACTGGGGGATGGCGCCGCGCCTGCGCCCGGGCCACAGGGCCCTCTTCCACGGCCCGCCCGGCACCGGCAAGACCATGAGCGCCGCGCTCCTCGGCAAGCTCGCCGACCGCGACGTCTACCGCGTAGACCTCTCACAGATCGTCTCGAAGTACATCGGCGAGACCGCGAAGAACCTCGCTCGCGTCTTCGACGGCGCCCAGCGGGGCGGCTGGATCCTCTTCTTCGACGAGGCCGACGCGCTCTTCGGCCGGCGCAGCGCCGCCAAGGACGCCCACGACCGCTACGCCAACCAAGAGACCGCCTTCCTCCTCCAGCGCATCGAGTCGTTCGACGGCGTCACCATCCTCGCCTCGAACCTCCCCGACAACCTCGACGACGCCTTCGCCCGCCGCTTCGAGTCGGTCGTCTACTTCCCGCTGCCGCGGCCGCCCGAGCGCCTGCGCCTGTGGGAGCGCGGGCTCTCGCCGCGCGCACGCCTCGATCCGCGCGTCGACCTCGCGGCCCTCGCCGACGCCTACGAGCTCTCCGGCGCCGCGATCATGAACGTGCTCCGTCGCGTCAGCCTCGCGGCGATCGCCGCGGGCGAGCGCCCGATCACACCCGAGGACCTCATCCGCGCGATCCGCTACGAGCTCGCCAAGGAGGGCCGCAGCGGCGGCTGAGCGCGCCGCCGCAGGCCGCACTTCTGCCCACGCGGACACACGCGAGGCCACGCACCAGACACCTGAGAGGAGCGACATGCGAGCACCAACGCACGACAAGGAAGCCGCGTCACCGAGAGGCGCCGAGCCTCGCGGCGGCGCGACCCTCACCCCGCCGCGCTCCGCGAGCAGCTTCGTCGACCGCTTGGGCGGCGCGCCGCTCCAGGCGAAGCTCTCCGCAGCGGCGCGAGAGCTCCGCGCCGCGCAGGCGGACGCCGCCGCGCCGATGCAGCTCCCGGCGCCGAACGGCGGCGGCGCACCGCTCGACGCCGCCATCCGCGAGCCGATGGAGGCCGCCTTCGGCGCGAGCTTCGAGGAGGTCCGCGTACACCACGACGGCGCCGCCGAGGCGCTCGGCGCCCTGGCCTTCACCCGCGGCCGCGACATCCACTTCGCCCCTGGCGCCTTCGCGCCGCGCTCGCACGCAGGCCTCGCGCTCCTCGGTCACGAGCTCGCCCACGTCCAGCAGCAGCGCGCCGGTCGTGTCGCGGCGACGCAGCGCGACGGAGCGATCCACCACGACGTCGCGCTCGAGGCCGAAGCCGATCGCCTCGGCGCCCTTGCGGCCGCAGGCGAGCCCGCGCTCGTCTCCGGCGCGGAGGGGGGCTCGCTCACCTCCTACGGGGACCCGATCCAGGCGAAGCTGAATTGGGCCCGCAACGACCTAGTGCGACGCAGCGGCAACCAGAAGTGGTTCCGCTCGAGCGCTTGGAACAAGATGCTCAAGCGTCTCGACAAGTACAACGAGCGGGCGACCGATACGAAGAATGACGTCCCCTACCTCGAGAGCCTCCAGGACGCGTGCATCAAGTGGATCGAGCGGCACAACGACGAGCTCCCGTACGAGCCGAAGAACAAGAACAGACCCAATTCGTTCGCTACGGTCGAGTCCCTCCGAGGGATGATCGAGCGCATCGCCTACGCCGAGATACCGAGTGAGATTGGTTCACTCACCTCGGGCCTGCGCGGCGGCGAGGCCGAGAAGGAGCCGATGCACGGCGGCGCGATCTCCTCCGTGTCTCTGACGCGCTTCAACAACGTGGGCAAGGCGCAGCACGTCTTCAAGGACGAACTCCCGAGCGCCAAGGGTCACTTCGACACAGAGATCGCCTACAACAACAACCATCACCCGCTCTTCGAGAGCCGCGCCGTCGCCAGCTGGCTCGTCGACAAGCTCACGGGGGGCGGCGTTCTCACGCCGACCGAGTTCGCCCAGCGAAAGGGCAAGAAGGGGGCGATGATCCGGGGGACCGCGGCGAAGTTCGTCGGCGGCTCCGCGATTCAAACGCTGCACACGTCCAACGGGGTCAACTTCGCCACATACGCCGAGACCGACTTCACCGACCCGCAGCTCCAGCGCCAGCTCGCGACCCTGCAGATCCTCGACGCGCTCTCCGGCCAAGAGGACCGCCACGCGGGCAATTTCATCATCGACAAAGAGGGGGGCGAGACGCGGGTCCACGGGATCGACAACGACATGGCCTTCGGCCAGAAGCGGACGAGCGTCGACGGGCCCATGTTCGGGAGCGACAAGTTCCTCGGCATGCCGCCCTTCGTCGATGAGACCTTCGGCAACAGGGTCCTCTTCCTCCAGGAGAGCGACCTGCGCGAGGCCCTCCGCCCGCTCCTCCCGCCGAACGCCGTGAACGCGGCGGTCGAGCGCCTCCGTCAGGTCCAGCTCGAGCTCCGGCACATGAAGCAGACCGGGCGCTTCCTCGGGATCAGGGACTGGAACGAGACCACCAGCAATCGGCACACGAGGGAGAATTCGTACCTCGGGCGCACACGCGACCTCACGGAGGCGGCGAAGGGAGAGGGCCGATTCATCCCCAGAGGCAACACAGGCTCGGACACACAGAAGGCGCGAACGTCTCTCTTCGGGAAGCTCCGAACGAAGCTCGAGGTCTTCCGGACAAAGCCGGCGGAAACCAAGAACCTCGTGGAGAGCGGCCAGTCCAAGGACTTCACCGCGACCTCGGCCGAGCAGCTCGCAGAGGAACTCTACACGGCGATTGAGATCCTCAAGAGCGAATTCGAGGGGATGGGCGCGGATAGCTTCTTCCAGGAAATCGAACGGCTCATCCACGAGCACCTCGTCCCTGAGTTCCCTTGGTAGCCGGCCACCATGCGAGACCCAACGACGCCACAGAACCCGCTTCGTCGCTGCAGGTTCCCCATGACGGGATCGACGCCTAGAGCTTCACGCCCGCTGCTCCGCGGCGCAGCCCTCGTCCTCGCTACCCTCGGCTCCGCCGGCGCGGCCTCAGCCGCAGCCGCCGGCCCCCCACCCTGCGCGCTCGCCTCGGTGATCGGCGACCTCAGTGCCGGCGAAGAGCGGGCGCTCGCGCAGACCTGCGAGGGCGGCGAGGCGCCGGAGGCCGATCTGCACGCGGCCATTTTTCACATGGTCTCGCTCTCGGGCTGGCGGAGCGCGGCGCTCCCTCGCCTCCTCGCGCCGCTGCGCGCCCAGGGTTCGCGGATGTTCCGCCGCGCCGGCGCCGACGCCCCGGACCTGCCGCGGGCTCAGGCGAGCCTGCAGCTGCGCCCTGAGGCGCTCGCCGGCCCGAGCTGCGCCGATCTCCGGCGCACGGTCGACGCCTTCGTCGCCGACACCCAGGTCGGCGAGGCCGCGATCTCCCCCTTCCTCTACGACGATCCGGCGCTGCTGCGCTGCCTCGGGATCGCCGACGAAGCCCTCGGCGACGTCCGCCTCGTGGCGCTCCGGGCCGACAACGTCGACGAGCTCTTCGTCGCCGCCGCCGCGCCGGACTTCGCCTACGTCGCCTGGCTGCAGCCGCGCGACGCCGTCGACTTCGGCCGCCAGCGCTTCTTCGTCGTCGCCGCTCCCCCCGACGCGCCCCTGACCGCGGTCGCCCGCCTGCGCAACGTCGAGGTGCCCGCGATCTGGCGCGAGATCGTCAGCTACGACGCCGTCGCCTGGGCCGAGTCCCCGCCCCTCACCTGCGTCAACCTCGACGTCCGCCTCGGCCCCGACGCCACGGTCTACGTCGACGGCGCCCCGATCCCCCGCGACGAGAGCGGCGTCTCGCGAGTCCTCTCCGTCACCCGCGAGGACCACGAGATCGTCGCCGTCGAGTGCCCCGAGGGCGCCGCGCCCTGCCACGTCCGCTACCGCGAGATCATCCCGGCAGCGTCGCTCCAGCGCAAGACCAACCAATGTCTCGGCGTCCGCCTCGACATCGCCGCGCGCCCGCGCCCGACAGTCGCAGTGCTCGACGCGACTCAGGGCGAGACCTGCGGCGAGGCGCCGCTGCGCGCCGACGGCCTGCGCCAGGGCGCCGCCGATCACCTGCTCAAAGGGCCATCCAGCTCGACACACGAGTTCCGCGACCTCGCGGCCTTCGCCGCGGCCACAGACGCGCTCTCGGCACTGCGCACGCGGCTGCAGCACAGCGGCGGCTCGACGACCGCGCCGGGCGGCGCCGCCGATGGCGTCGACCTCCTCGGCAGCGCTGCCAAGGAGGCCTGGCGTCAGGGCATCGACGTGCTCCTCTCCTTCGATCTCCAGTGCGTCCGCCGCGGCGACGGCTGGGCCTACCGGCTGATGGCGACGCGCGTCGCCCTCAGCTCGATGTTCAGCCGCGGCCGCTACAGCGGGCGCGCGCTCGACCTCAGCTCGTTCATCGAGACGGTGACCGAGGAGTTCCGCGCGGTCGATCACCTCCCGATCGCCCTCGCCAGCGCGATCGACCGCAGCCTCGCTACCCCCTACCTCCGGATCCTCCTCGACAGCCCGGCGCACCCGGCCCGCAGCGGCGCCGAGCTGCTCGTTCAGCACTACCGCGGCGCCACCTGTGAGCCGTGCCCGAGCGACGATCCGGCGTGCAGCGGATGCGCCGACGCGCCGGTCATCCTCCAGGCCCGCCGCCTGACCGTCGGCGGCGCCCGCCCTGCGATCTGCGGTGACCTCGCCCGCGACCACCGCCGCGCCCCCGAGCTCCTCGCCGCCGCGCAGCGAGCCTACGACAGCGGCCAGGGGCGGCCGCTCGCGC
>JAGQIT010000212.1:0-229 GCA_020431135.1 Myxococcales bacterium
CGATCGCCGTCTTGCCGACGCCGGGGTCGCCGATCAGCACCGGGTTGTTCTTGGTCCGCCGCGAGAGCACCTGGATCGCCCGGCGGATCTCGACGTCGCGGCCGATGATCGGGTCGAGCTTGCCCTGCTTGGCGACCTGCGTGAGGTCGCGGCCGTACTTGCTCAGGGACTCGTACTTGTCCTCGGGGTTCTCGTCCTGGACGCTCTGGGTCCCGCGGATCTCGGCGAG
>JAGQIT010000212.1:344-3017 GCA_020431135.1 Myxococcales bacterium
TGGAGGGACTCGGCCTCCTTGGCGGCGAGGTCGAGGAGCTCGTGGAGCTCACGGGCGACGCCGAGCTGGCCGTGGCCGGAGACCCGCGGCTGCTTGCCGAACTCGGCGGTGATCGCCCGCTCGACGGCGGCGCCGTGGGCTCCGGCCCGCTCGAGGAGCGGGCGGACCAGCCCGCCCTCCTGTTGGAGGGCCGCCATCAAGAGGTGGAGGCTCGAGATCTCGGGGTGACCCAAGTCCTTCGCCATCGCCTGAGCGTGGGCGATCGCGTGGCGGGTCTTGACGGTTGCGGACTCGGGGTTGAATGCGGCCATACTGTGTTTCCTGGTGGGCTACTGCCCGCTTGGGCCCTGCTGGGGCCAACGACTGCTAGGGTGTTCATCATCTCCGAAGGCGCAAGGGGCGGCGCCGGCAACCTCTGCGATCCGGGCTCGTAGGCAGGGGTCGGCCGCGGCCACCCGGCGTTGCGCCGAGTCGTCGCGTTGCGGTCCGTGGCGACCCGGGGGCCCGAGGTTGCGCCGTGCGGTCATCCGCGGCACTGTTTGCGCGTGCCGACCTGGCTGCAAGCGCCTGCGCGCGCCCCTCACGTGGTTAGATTGACTTGTTGGCCTCGCGTGGTCGCTGGCCTCGCGGCGGTCGGCCTCAGCCTCGCCGCCTGCGGCGCGCCGGCGAAGCCCGCGGCCGAGGCGAGCGTGGCCAAGGATGACCCAAAGACCAGCCCCGTGGAGGCCGCGAGCGGCGACCCGGTCGGCGAGGCGCCTGGCGTCCAGGCGGACGGCGAGGTCGTCGTCGCCTTCCGCTTCTTCGACGGCACCTTCGAGGCCGCGCTCGCCGAGGCCAAGGCCAAGGGAAAGCTCGTCCTCGTCGACGTCGGCGCCTACTGGTGCCACTCCTGCCACGAGCTCGAGGAGAACGTCTTCACCCTCCCGAAGGTCGGCGATCGCATCCGCGAGGGCTTCGTCGCGGTCAAGCTCGACGCCGAGAAGGACCAGGGCCCCGAGCTCACGGAGCGCTACCGCGTCCAGGCCTACCCGACGCTCCTCGTCCTCGACGCCAACGGCGTCGAGATGGGGCGGATGGTCGAGGTCGCCGACGCCGACGAGCTCCTCGACGGCCTCACGAAGATCGCCGGCGGCGGCGATCCCCTCGCGGCGCTGAAGGAGGCGGCCGACGCCGCGCCGGGCGACCTCGAGGCCCGCTACCGCCTCGCCCTCGGCTACGCCCTCGCGGCCCGCCGCGACGAGGCCGACGCCGCCTACGCGGCGCTCCTCGCCGCCGACCCCGACAACGCCAGGGGCTACGCAGCCAAGGCGCTCTACAACCGGGCGAGCTTCCTCGTCGCCAACCTCGACGGCGACCTCGAGGGGGCGGTCGCCGTCTACCGCGACCTCCAGGCGCGCTTCCCCAAGAGCCGCGAGGCCGTCCGCGCCCACCGCTCGATCGGCCGCCAGCTCCACAAGCTCGGGCGCTCCGACGAGGCGATCGCCAGCCTCGAGGCGATGATCGCCGCCGACCCTGCGGACGTCGCCCTCAAGGCGAGCTACGGGTGGTTCTCGTTCCGCCAGCGCTGCCAGCCGGCGGCCGGGCTCAAGGCGGTGGAGGCCGGGATCGAGGCGGAGCCCGACAACGCCGAGCTCCACTACCTCCGGGCCGAGCTCGCCCATCTCGTCGGCGACGACGCGCTCGCCCGCACGAGCATGCGGCGCGCGGCCGAGCTCGAGCCGAAGACCGCGTACTACCGCCGCCAGCTCCGCCGCTTCGAGGCGCTCGGCGGCGCCGACGAGGGGGGCGCCTAGGAGATGTCGACGCCGCTCGCCCTGGCCTTAGCGACGACGATCGCGGTGACCGGCAGCCCGCCGCCGCCGGGCGACGGCGAGATCCCCGGCGGCTACTACGAGTTCGGCGAGCTCCGCGAGCGCGAGCCGGAGGACGGCGACAAGAACATCACGATCGGCGGCATCCTCTTCCCGCTCGGCTTCCTCCGCGCGGGCGCGGCCGTGGCGATGCTCGTGACCGCGGCCCCCGATCGCTGCAAGCAGGCCTACGGCCAGGGCGTCCGCGACTCGACCTGCTCGGGGCTGCGGATCTACAGCTGGGTCGGCATCGGCTACGGCGGCCTGATGGTGGCGACGGGCGCGGTCTTCCTCGGCATGGGGCTGGCCCAGCGCTCGCGCCACAAGGCGTGGAAGCGGCGCAACAACATCGCCGTCGCGCCGATGATCGGCCGCGACGGCGGCGGCCTGCGCTTCGGCCTGCGCTTCTAGGCGCGCGTCGAGCTGAGGGCTTCCCGGGCCGCCTACGGCGAGGCGCTCTGCTCGCTGGGGCAGGATCATCGACCGTCGCGGTGTCGCCGAGGCGAGCGCATAGTCAGGTGTTGCCGAAGCAGGCCTGTCGCACGCGGTGTTGCCGGAGCAGGCTCAGCGCACGCGATGGTGCCGAGGCAGGGTCATCGACCGTCGCGTCTTGCCGAGGCAGGGCTCATCGACCGCGCGGTCTCGCCGAAGCTCATCGAGTGTTCGGTGTTGCCGAGGCGGGCTCATCGAGGGATGGTCGTGTCGCGGCGGGCTCGCGCGTGCGACCGGTCTGCGCCGACGAGCGCGCGGCGAGGCCACGGCGGAGGAGCACCGCGGACGCGCTCGCTGGCAGGTGTCATCGGCCGCGAGCGGCTGGGGCCCC
>JAGQIT010001511.1 GCA_020431135.1 Myxococcales bacterium
CGAGCCCGCACGTCGGGTGGGCCTCGCCGCGCGCTCGCGCGGCGATCGCCGCCGTCGCGCGGGCGCCGTTCTCCTCGAGCATCCGCATGCGCGCGGCGGCCAGCGCCTCCGCGCGCGCCGCCTCATCCGCCGCCGCCTGGCGCTGGGCCTCGGCCTCCTGCGCCTCCCGGCGGCGAGCGTCGACCGCCGCCGCCGTCGGCCGGCAGAGCCACGAGCGATCGCGTTCGCAGGGGCACGGGTGATCCTCGCTGCACGGCGGGCACAGGAGCTCGTCGCGCCGGTAGGCCTCCTGACCATCCGGACATGTGATCGGCGGGGCGCAGGCGAACGCGGCGACGAGCGCCGCGGGGACCACCAGCCACCCCACCTTGACCACGGATCGACGATACGACGGAGACCGCCGGCAGGCCAAACCTCGACGGCCCGCCCACGGCTCCGCGACGCCGACGTCCGCACCCGCCGCGCTCGCGTTCGACCCGGCCGCGTCCGCCGAGCTTGTACGCCAGGCGACTGCGCGGGCGCGACCTCGCCCCTACGCTCCCCGCGTGCGCCCCTCGACGTGCCCCCTCCCCCGCTCCTCCCGCTCCTCCCGCTCCTCCCGCCCCGCGTGGGTCCTCGGCCTGCCGCTGTGCGCCCTCCTCGGCTGCGCCGGCGACGACGCGGCCGACGACGTCGACGACCTGCCGATCACCAGCGCATCGCAGGGGCTGAGCGCCTCCGCGGGCGGCTCGACGACCACCGCCGGCGGCAGCTCGACGACCGCCGACGACGGCACCTCGAGCGGCGGCGACACGACCACCACGGACGCGAGCACGACCGCTGTGGACGTCGACGACGACGCCGAGCTGGTCGCGATCGCGCTGCCGACGAGCCTCGCCTGCGGGGCCGCTGACGTCGGGACGATCACGCTGCGCAACAACGGGATCACCACCTGGTCCCGCGACGCCGGCTACCGGCTCGGGGCCGTCGACGACAGCGATCCGCTGACCGCCGCGACCCGCGTCGACCTCCCCTACGACGTCGACGTCACGCCGGGCGACAGCTACAGCTTCACCGTCGACCTCGCCGCCCCCGAGGCCGCCGCCCTCTACACCAGCGACTGGCGGATGGTCCGCGAGGGGGTCGGCTGGTTCGGGGACACCGCCGCCGCCGACGTCGACGTGAGCTGCGAGTCGGACGGCCCGCCGGCGCTCGACCTCAGCGACGTGATCTGGCTGCACACCGACATCTCGGGCTGGCCCGAGACCATGACCCTCGAGTCCGTGACCTTCGACGGCGGCCAGATCTGCATGAACCACAGCGGCAACGACGAGGGCGTCTTCGTCTGGCCGATCGAGCTCCTCAACGGCGACACCGAGGTCGTCGGCAACCCCTGGGTCTTCATCTACCGCGACGACGCCTGGTACGGCGCGACCTGGGAGTGGCTGCGCCCGAAGCAGACCTGCAAGGCGGTGACCTCGGTCGCCGGCGATCACATCAAGCAGTCGCCCTTCGACGCCCAGTCCGGCTGGACGCCGACCTCCGGCGAGACCCTCTATTTCATGGTCTCGGCCCTCGCCCGCTTCCCGAACCCGAGCAACGTCAGCGAGCGCTCGAACCCGCTGAAGGTCGTCTGGCCGTAGGGTCATGGGCCCCAGCGGCGCGGCGCGCCGGCGTGCTACGATCCGCCGGTGACACGCGGATGGCGAGCGGCGGCGCTCCTCGGCTTCGGTCTGACGAGCGGCGGCTGTCTGGAGCTCGGCGGCTCGTGGG
>JAGQIT010000213.1 GCA_020431135.1 Myxococcales bacterium
TACCAGACTGCGCTACGCCCCGGAAGGAGCCGGGTGACTATCAGAGGTGCGGGGGGCTTGTAAAGCCCGATCGCAAGAACGTCCGCAGACCCCCGCTGCGCCCGCGCGTCGGGACGCCGAGCGACGGCGCCCGTCGGCCCTTCTCGCGGTCTTTGGCGCCGCGACGCCGCGGCTTGAGAGTTTCCTCTCCGATCCGCATACGCTGACCCTCGGCGCACAGGTCGTCCGCATGACGGCATGGCGCGGTCGGAGAGGGGGTCTCCGACCTTGCGACGGAGGGTCGCGGTGCCCCGTCGCAAGCGCGCCTGGGTCTCGGTCGGGCCCGCTCGCTGCTATCGTCGACGGCGATGGACGGGGACGGCGAGCTCGACGCGACGATCGTCTGCCCGCGCTGCGGCGCCCGGGCGGTCGAGGTCCTGGCCCCGGTGCGCGCCTCGTGCGTGCCCTTCCCGGAGCTCCGCTCGCTGCGCTGCGGCGCCTGCGGGCAGGAGGGGACCCGCGCGCGGATCGGCGGGGAGCTGAAGATCAGCTGGGCGGGTCCGCCGCGGCGCTGAGCCCCTCGAGCAGACGTCTGAACCAGCGCGCGCTCGCCCGACGAGCTGACCGTAGCGACAGACGGCGGCCTCCGCGGCTCGTGTAGACGTATGCCTTTTTCCCCGCCGCAGACGGGTTGACGCGGAGAACAGCCGACCGTGAAATTGTGCTTCCTTAAGAGCGGGTCGGCGGGTGCTCCCTTGTGGGGAGGTGAACACCCACCGGCTCGCTCACGTTCATCAGCCGGCGATGTGCGACGCGCGGCGCGGCCTACTGCGTGATCGACAGGGTCCACGGACCGACCGTGAACCAGTCGCCCTTGCCGAGGTGGACCGGCTTGCGGATCGGCTTGCCCTTCACCGTCACTGAGCCGTCGCCGAGGATCGGCCGCAGGTGCGGCCGCGTCGGGATGCCGCTCCACTCGATCACCGCGTGGACGCGCTTGACCTGCTCGGAGCCGCGGAGCGGGATCTCGCACTTCTCGCCGCTGCCGATCCGGTACGAGCCCGGGAGGAAGAGGCGGCTCTCCTCGTTGCCCATGTTGTCGCGGAGCTTGAGGGTCGCGGCGATCGGGATCCCGTAGTCGCGGTGGAGCACCTGGCCAAGGATGTTGGCGTAGGCGCCGGCGTCCGGCGGCCGCTCCTTCGGGTCCTTGTTAAGGGCGCGCTCGACCCCGTCGGCGAGCGCGTCGGGGAGGTCGCGGCAGGTCCGGTGGCTGCGGATCGGCACGACCGGCGACTCCGAGTGGGCCTTGAGCCAGCGCAGCGGCTTCTCGCGGTACTCGGCGCGGACCTCGTTGAGGGGGCGCTTGCCGTGGAAGGGCGAGCGCGCCGACAGCAGCTCGTAGAGGATGACGCCTAGGCTGTACACGTCGCTCGCAGGCGACAGCACCCGGGTCTTGAGCTGCTCGGGCTGGCTGTAGTGCGGCGTGCCGACGACCATGTGGATCTGGGTCGCGTTGACGCCGACGACCGGCGAGCCGTCCCACGAGCGCGCGAGGCCGAAGTCCAGGACCTTAATGTGGCCGTTGTCCTGGATGAAGATGTTCTCGGGCTTGACGTCGCGGTGGACGATCCCGCGGGCGTGGGGCTCGGCGAGCCCGAGGCAGGCCTGGTGGACGATGGTCACCGCCTGGGCCGGGTGGAGCGGGTGCTCGAAGGAGTGCCAATGGTTGAGCGGCGACCCCTCGAGGTAGTCCATCAACATGTAGACGTGGCCGTCGGGGCGCAGGCCGCAGTCGAAGGTGCGGACGACGTGCGGGTTGGTGAGGCCGCGGAGGATCGTGATCTCGCGCAGCGCCCGCTGGGCCTGATCTCCGGACGTCACGGGCTCGCGCGTGAGCTTGAGCGCGAGCGGGCGATCGTAGCCCTTGACCTCGACCTTGTAGACGGTAGCGAAGGCGCCGGCGCCGAGGATCCGGAGGATCTTGATCGTCCCCGCGTACGTCTCGCCGGGTTTGAGCTCGAGGGTCATCGTCCTAACCCGCGGCAAAGCTACCACGTACAATCCCGGCCGCGGCATGCAAGCGCTACGCGATCCACTGACCCCTCTGCGTGACCTCCTCAAGCCCGGCGGGCCCCGCTCGGCGCGTGAATTCGCGCTCGTGGCCACCGACGTCGACGGCACCCTGACCCGCTCCGGGTCGCTCGAGCCGGCGGTTCTCGGCGCGATCGCCCGCCTCGTCGACGCCGGGATCACGGTCTGGCCGGTCTCCGGTCGGCCGACGGGCGAGGTGATGGGCCTGTGCCGCTACCTCCCGGGGGTCTCGCGCGGCCTCGCCGAGAACGGCCTCCTCGAGGTCATCCCGGATCGCGTGCCGCGCTGGCTCGGGACGCCGACGGACAAGGCGCGCCTCAAGGCGGTCGGCGATCTCCTCAACGCCGAGCACGGCGCCGGCCTCGAGCTCACCGCCGACGACTTCTGTCGCCTCGGGGACGTCGCCTACGAGCGCGCCGGTCGCGAGGAGGCCGAGCTCCTCCGCCTCCGCGCCGCGGCCGAGGCCGCCGGCGTCCACCTCATCTGGTCGAACGTCCACGTCCACCTCGCCGAGGCGATCCCCGACAAGGGCGCGGCGCTCCTCCACCTCGCCGGCGAGCTGGGGATCGACCCGGCGACGATCGTCACCGTCGGCGACGCGCCGAACGACGCCGGCCTCTTCGTCCCCGGGCGCTTCGGCCTCACCGTCGGCACCGCCGACGTCGGCCGCCAGCGCGACTACTTCCCGCACCTGCCGCAGGCGATGACCGCCGAGCGCGAGGCCGCCGGCTTCATCGAGCTCGCCGAGGCGCTCCTCGCCGGGCGCTGATCGCCGTCGTCAGGGGCGGCGCGACCCGGCAAGGGCAGAGGAGAGCGACTACGGGGCGTCGCGCGGCCGCGGCGCGCCGCCGACGGTGCGTGAGATCTTCTTCGTGGAGCGCTCGCTGCGGCCTCGCCTCACCCGGTCTCAGGGACAGGCGGCGAGCTGCGGCCGCGCGAACAGTACGTCGTTCTTTCGCGCCCTGGAGCGCCCTGTGGGGCCGGTGAGCGCTCTCACGACTCGCCGCGCCGGGCCCTCGGACGGCGGCGAAACAGCGTCGGTCGCTCGGCGGGTCTAAGGGCGTCCGACCGCGGCGGGAGGCCGCCGCCGCCGCCTCCCGGGGCGTTGACCCCGGCGAGCCCCTTGGATCCGTGCTATGTCGGCCACGGTCGCTCAGGGCCCCGCCATGACCCCGCCATCGCCCCTCGACACGCCCCGTGCTCCGCGTCTCCGCGCCCCTCGCCTCGCGGCCCTCGCAGCGTTGGGTCGGTGGTTCGGCGGCGCCTCGCTTGCAGGGGTCCTCGCCCTCGCGGGCCTCGCCGCCGCCGGCTGCCAAGCCAAGGCCGGCAAGCCCGGGATGGACAGCAAGGAGAAGGGCAAGGACACCGACGGCGACGAGGACAAGGAGGAGGCCGTCCCGGTCGTCCCCGGCGTCGTCGAGCGCGGCTCGATCGCCGCGGTGATCAGCGCCGCCAGCACCATCGAGGCCGAGCAGCAGGTGACGATCCACGCCGAGTCGACCGGGCGGATCGTCGCCCTCAAGGCCGAGGAGGGCGACAAGGTCAAGAAGGGCGACCAGCTCGCGCGGATCCGCTTCGACGCCCAGTCGAGCGCGCTCCTCCGGGCGAACACCTCGCTCGCCAAGGCCGAGGAGGACTTCGGCCGCGCCGAGCAGCTCTACCGCGAGGGCGTCATCGGCAAGGAGGAGTTCGAGCGGGCGCAGAACACCCTCGACCTCGCCCGCCTCGACGTCCAGGACCGCAACCGCGAGATCCGCAACACGAAGATCGTCGCCCCCTTCACCGGGACGATCACCGAGCGCTTCGTCGCCGAGGGCGCCTTCGTCAGCAACGGCGCCCAGGTCCTGTCGATCACCGACTTCAACTCCCTGGTCGCCCGCGTCTACGTCCCCGAGAAGGAGCTCGATCGCCTGCGCCTCGGGCAGGAGGCCGCGATCGTCGGCAAGGCGGCGAAGGGCCGCGCCGGCGTCGGCACGGTCGATCGGATCGCGCCGATCGTCGACGCCGCGACCGGCACCGTCAAGGTCACGGTCAAGCTCCCGGCCGAGCTCAGCGGCCCCGGCGGCTTCCTCCCTGGCATGTACGCCGAGGTGACGATGACCACCGAGGAGCGCGAGGACATCCCCCTCGTCCCGAAGTCGGCGGTCGTCTACGACGAGGAGCAGACCTACCTCTTCGTGATCCCCGCGGCGAGCGAGGGCGAGGAGCTGCGGGCCAAGCGGGTCCGCGTCGAGACGGGCCTCCAGGACGCCGAGCGCGTCGAGATCGTCGACGGGCCGGCGCCCGGCGAGAAGATCATCGTCGCCGGCCAGAGCGGCCTCAAGGATGACGCCCTGATCGTCCTCGTCGACGCCCAGG
>JAGQIT010001512.1 GCA_020431135.1 Myxococcales bacterium
CGGAGCTGCGGCCGTCGTGGAGCGCGATCGGCTTCGACCCGCTGCGCCTCCCCCTCGAGCGTGAGGTGCTCCGCGTCTTCGACTGCGCCGGGCTCAGCGAGGGCCAGCTCTCGCCCGAGCGCCGCGCCGCCCTCGGCCTGCCGCCGGCGCCCGCCGGCCACTACCGCCCGACGGAGAGCCTGAGCTGGTGGGCGCAGCGGGCCAAGCAGCGGCGCGACGCGGGGCGCGGCGAGGCGAACGACGGCGACGGCGACGACGACGACGACGACGACGTGAACGACGGGGAGGACGACGGGTGATCGACGCGGCCGCGCTGTCAGGCCTCGTCGCCGCCGCGGGCAAGCGGGCGCCCGACGTCTCGGCGCACGCGGACGTCGCGACCGCGGCGATCCTCGGCGGCGTCGCCTGCGTGCTCCTCTTCTTCGCGCTCCGGCCGGAGCTGTGGCGCCGGCTGTGGTTCACGAAGATCGACCCGCGCCCGGCGGCGCTGTGCCGGATCGCCTTCGGCGCGGTGGTCCTCTGGAGCCTCGTCGACCTCCTCCCCTACGCCCGGCTGCTCTTCACCGACGAGGGGATGTGGCCGACGGCGCTCGCGCGCAAGCGCTACAGCGGGCTCCTGGCCGAGGTCTGGGACCCCGAGCACGGCTTCGTGCGGAGCGTCGACGTTCTCCGCGCGATCTGGAGCCGCTTCTCGCTCTTCCACCTGCGCTCCGACCCGCCCTTCGTCTTCGCGATCTACGGCCTGACGATCGCCTCCGTGGTCGCCGTGATCGCCGGCTGGCGGACGCGCCTCTGCACGATCGTCGCCTGGGTGCTCCTCAACACGATCTACACCTACAGCCCGATCTTCTACACGGGCGGCGACACGGTGATTCGGGTCTTCCTCTTCCTCGGGATCTTCCTGCGCTGGGGCGACGCCTACTCGCTCGACGCCTGGCGGCGGCGGCGACGGGCGATCCTCGGCGGCGCGAGCGAGCTCCCGGGGCCGCCGCTGATCCCGGCCTGGCCGGCCCAGCTGATGATCCTCCAGCTGACGATCATCTACTGCGCGACCGGGGCGCTGAAGAGCGGGATCACCTGGTTCGACGGCACGGCGCTCTACTACGCCCTCAGCCTCGACCACTTCTACCGCCACCCCGATCAGATCGCGCTCGGCGTCGTTCTTCAGCGGATCGGCGCGCTCCCGCTGCTCACCTGGGCGACCAAGCTGTGGGAGACGCTCTTCCCCTTCGCGGCGATCGGCCTCGCCCTCCAGGCCTTCGAGCGCGAGCGCCGAGGCCCCGACGGCGCGCGCCTGTGGGGCGACGCGGGGCTCGTCCGGCGGGCGCTCTCCTACGCCTGCGTCGTCGGCTTCTTCGCCCTCGCGGCCTACGTCGCCGCCCTGACCGCGGCCTACTACTACGACGTCGAGCTGTCGCCCTTCCCGAGCGTCGACCGGATGATGATGGCGAAGCTCGTCCAGGCGGCGGCGCTCGCCGTGCCGGCGCTCCTCGTCGGCCTCTACCTCGGCCTGCGCCGCTGGGCGCCGCGGGCCCACGCCCTCGTCGTCGACTGGCTCCTCGACCGCCGCCTCTGGCTCGGCTTCGGCGTGGCGATGCACGTCGGCATCGACC
>JAGQIT010001513.1 GCA_020431135.1 Myxococcales bacterium
CGACCACCTCGAGGGCGTCGAGGGAGCCGCCGCCGAGCTGGCAGAAGCGATCGTCCGGGCCGACCCGCGGGGCGCCGAGCACCTCGCGCCAGAGCGCCGCCAGCAGCCCCGTCGCGCCCTCGACGTCGCCCTGGCCCGAGCCCCCCAAAGAGCCTGTCTCTTGCGACATGTTTTCTTCCGCGTCGCTCGCGCGTAGCTGCTGGGCGAGCGCCTCGAAGTCCACCTTTCCCGTCGCGCGCCGCGGCAGCGCCTGCAAAGCGACGATCCGCCGAGGCAGCGCCGCCGTCGGGAGGCCACGCCCGAGGTGCTCACGCAGCGCGACAATCGACGGCGCCGGCGCGCCGACGCGGCCGACGATCGCCGCGACGAGGCCCCCCCGCTCCGCGTCCGCGTCGACCACGGCCGCCTCGGCGACGCCCGGGTGCCTGCACAGCTCCGCCTCGATCTCCGCGAGCTCGATCCGCACGCCGCCGATCTTCCGCTGGCGATCGACCCGCCCGCGGAACTCGAGGCCCTCACGGCGGATCCGAACCCGATCGCCCGTGCGATAGAGGCGCTCGCCCGCGCGGGTGACGAAGCGCGCGGCGGTCAGCTCGGGGCGGCCGAGGTAGCCGACCGCGAGCCCCCGACCGCCGATGAAGAGCTCCCCCTCGTCGCCGAGCTCGTCGAGCTCGCGCAAGGACCCATCGGGCGCCTCGGCGAGGACGCGGAAGATCACGCCGGGGAGCGGCGCGCCGAGGAGAGGCCGCGTCCAGGTCGCAGGATCGCAGGCGACCAAGCTCGCGCAGACGGTCGCCTCCGTCGGGCCGTAGACGTTGATCACGCGGACGACCTCCGCGACGCGCCGCACGGCCGCCGGCGGGCAGACCTCACCGCCGATGACCAGGGTCCCCAGGCAGGCCGGGAGCAACCGCGGATCGAGGTGGGCGAGGATCGCCGGCGGGATGTCGACGTAGGTGATCGCCTCGCGCTCGATCACCGCGACGAACGACGCCGGATCGCGCAGCCGCGCGGGGTCGACGATCACCAGCGTCGCGCCCGAGACGAGCGCCGCACCGACGTCCGAGATCGCCGCGTCGAAGGCCACCGAGAGCACGAAGAGCGAGCGCGACGCGGGGCCGAGCCCGAAGGCCTCGCTCTGCGCGCGGAGGAGGCCCGGGATCCCGCGGTGCGCGACCATCACGCCCTTGGGCGCCCCCGTGCTCCCGGAGGTGTAGAGAACGTAGGCGAGGTCGTCCGCCGCGGGTCGGCGCCACAGACGGTCCGCCGCGCTCCCGGGCGCGCTCTCGATCGCCGTGGCGCGCAGGGCCGCCACCGCCTCCGCGTCGAGGATCGCCGCCGGCGCGACCTCGGCGACGATCCGCTGGCGTCGCCGCGCGGGCAGCTCCGGCGGCAGCGGGACGAGGGCGGCGCCCGCCATCCACACGCCGAGGAGCGCGGCGACGTAGGCCGCGGACTTCTCGAGGGCGAGGGCGACGCGATCGCCGGGGCCGATCCCCTGCCCGCGGAGCGCCTCGCCGATCGCCGCCGCCCAGCGCCAGAGCTCGGCGTAGCGGACGACCTCGCCGCGATCTTCGATCGCCGGGCGACCGCCGTGGGCGTCGACGATCGCCGCGACCCGGGTGAGGACATCGACCTCCCCAGGCGGGTAGCCGGCGGTCACAGGCGATACCTCCGCTGCAGGGCGCAGAGGCTAGCGACGAGCGTCAGCGCCGGATCCCAGGCCCGCCGCTCGGCCTCCGGGAGGCTCGGCAGACGATCGACCGCGGCGCGGAGGCGCTGACCATCGACGAAGTCCGGGAGCGCCGCGTCGGCGCCGCGGAGGAGCGCCTGGATCGGCGCCGCGCCGGCGAGCGTCAGCGGTGGCGCGAGGAAGGGGTGCTTTTGCCGCGCGCGGATCGCCGCCGGGATACGCGGGCCGATCGCCCGGCGCAGCGCCGCCTTCTCGACGCCGCCGCGAATGAGCTGGTCGATCGGCAAGGCGCGGACCGCCGCGAAGAGCCGGTGGTCGAGGAAGGGCAGCCGCCCCTCGATCGCGTGGGCCATCTCCATGCCGTCGCCGAGCGTCCGGAGGATGTAGGTCGCCAGCGCCGTCTTGCTCCACAGGTAGAGCGACTGGTGGACGCGCGCGCGGCCGCGGAGCTGCTCGCGGCGCTCGACGTCGGCGACGAGGAGGGCGTAGGGATCGCGGCCCCGGTGGGCCGCGAGGAAGTCGTCGCGCAGCAGCGAGGCGACCCGCAGGCCGAGCGTCGCCTTCGCGGCCATCCAGCTCGGGGCGTAGCCGAGCGCCCGGACGACGCCGCCGAGCTCGAGCCCGTCGCCCTCCGGGAGCATCAGCCCGGCCGACGCCGCGTTGCTCGCCGCGAGGGCGCCCCCCCCCTGCGAACCAGACTCTTCGAGCAGGTCGCGGCGGAGATGGGCGTAGCCGGCGAAGACCTCGTCGGCGCCCTCGCCGGTGAGCACGACGCCGACGCCGTCGTCGCGGATCCGCCGGCTGAGGACGTGCTTGGCGGCGATGTGCCCGTTGATCGCCAGGCCCTCGCTGTGGGCGACGGCGTCGGCGAGGCGCTCGGCGATCATCGCCGGGCTGACCTCGACGATCCGGAGCTCGGCGCCGACGTGGGCGGCCGTCGCCTCCGCCAGGTGACGCTCGTCGTAGCCCGGACGATCGAAGGCGACCGTGTAGCACAGCGGCGGGCGCCCGAGCGTCTCCGCGGCGAGGGCCACGACCGCGCTCGAGTCGAGGCCGCCGCTGAGCTGGAAGGCGAGCGGCACCTCGGCCTCGAGGCGGACGGCGACGGCCTCGCGCAGCGCCTCGTCGACGCGCCGCGTCGCCTCCTCGTCGGAGATCGGCGCGAGCGCCTCCTCGCGCGGGTAGTCGAGGTCCCAGTAGCGGCGCAGGCGGAGGGCGTCGCCGCGGACGATCGCCAGCTCGCCGGGCTCGACCTGGCGGATCCCGCGAAAGAGCGTCCGCTCCGGCGGCGCGTAGTGCATATGCGTCGCCGCGAAGACCGACTCGAGATCCCAGGCCGCGGGCGCGCCGGCGGCGAGCAGCGCCTTGCCCTCCGAGGCGAAGCAGAGCGCGTCGCCGATCTGCGCGTAGACCAGCGGGCGGACGCCG
>JAGQIT010000214.1:0-590 GCA_020431135.1 Myxococcales bacterium
CGGCCGACCACCTACTGGGACTACATCAAGACCGAGCAGATCCTCGCGCTCCAAGGGGGGCTCGAGGAGGACGACGCCGGCCTCTCGAACGATGAGGTCGTCTTCATCGTCGTCCATCAGATCGACGAGCTGTGGTTCAAGCTGGCGCTGCGCGAGCTCCAGGAGGTCCGCGACCTCTTCGCCTCGGGCAAGGTGCCGGAGCAGACGCTGTCGAGCGTCGTCCGCGGCATCCGTCGCGCGGTGCTCCTCTTCGATCAGATCGCCTCGCACTTCGTCCTGATGGAGACGCTGACGACCCGCGACTACCTGGGCTTTCGCGACAAGCTGTCGCCGGCGAGCGGCTTCCAGTCGGCGCAGATGCGCGAGCTCGAGATCCTCATGGGTCTGCGTCCGGAGGAGCGGATCCCGCTCGGCCACGAGAAGGACTACATGGAGGCGCTGCGCTACCCCGACGGCGAGGAGTCGGCCGCCTTCCACCGCGTCGCCCGCCGCCTCGCCGACACCCCGAGCCTCAAGCAGGCGCTCGACGACTGGCTCTTCCGCACGCCGATCCAGGGCTCGCGCCCCGACGACGCGGGCGACGACGCCGT
>JAGQIT010000214.1:745-7321 GCA_020431135.1 Myxococcales bacterium
ATGGCCGAGGACATCGAGGCCGACAAGCGGGAGCGGCGGCGGCGGATCCGGGCGGCGCTCCTCTTCATCGAGAGCTACCGCGAGCTCCCGCTGCTCGCCTGGCCGCGCGAGGTGATCGACAGCATCGTCGCCCTCGAGCAGTCCTTCGTGATCTCGCGCCAGCGCCACGCGCGGATGGTCGAGCGGGTGATCGGGCGGCGCACCGGGACCGGCGGCTCGGCGGGCGTCGACTACCTCGACCGCACCGCGCTCCGCTACCGGATCTTCCACGACCTCTGGGCGGTGCGGACCCTGCTGATCCGCCGCGGGGCGATGCCTGAGCTGCGCCAGCCCGAGGTCTACGGCTTCACCGGGGGCTGAGGGCCAGGTGGCGAGCGGCAGGGTCGTCATCGTCGGCGGCGGCGCGATCGGCCTGGCCTGCGCCGCCGCGCTCGCGCAGGCCGGGGCCGAGGTCGTGGTTCTCGAGCGCTTCCACCACGTCCACGACCTCGGCAGCCACGGCGGCTACACCCGGGTCACGCGCCAGGCCTACCACGAGGGCTCGGTGTACATCCCGCTGGTCCGCGAGTCGGAGGCGGCCTGGGAGGTCCTCGAGCGCGGAGCCGGGGGCGGCGGTCCGGGGTCGATCCTCGTGCGCTGCGGCCTCATGGAGGCCGGGCCGCCGGAGAACGCCGACCTCCAGGCGGTCTTCGCCGCCTGTCGGGCGCACGACCTCGAGCACCGGGTCCTCGACGCGGCGACCGTCAGCGCCGAGCTCGGCTTTCGCCTGCCGCCGTCGTGGGTCGCCTGCGAGTCCGGGGGCGGCTATGTCCGGGTGCCGGCGGCCCTCGACGCGCTGCGCCGGGCGGCGACCGACGCCGGCGCGGTCCTCCGCTACGACGCCCAGGTCAACGAGGTGGTCCGCAGCGGCGGTCGCCTGCGGGTGCTCCTCGAGAGCGGCGAGCTGATCCCCTGCGAGCACATCGTCGTGGCCGCCGGCGCGTATCTCCAGCCGCTCCTCCCCTCGCGCCTTCGGGCGCTCTTCGCCGTTCGCCGCCGCGTTCTCGGCTGGACCGCGCCGGCCGACGACGCGGCCCGCGACCGCCTGCGTCGCTTCCCGGTGTGGGCGCTCTTCGACCCGCGGGGGATGTTCTACGGCTTCCCCTACAGCGAGGAGGGGATCGCCGGCTTCAAGCTCGCGCTCCACGTCTACACCGCGCCCGGGGAGCGGTCGGGGCTCCGCGCCGAGGCGGTCGACCGCGAGGTCCGCCCCGGGGATCTCGCGCCGCTCGCCGACTTCCTCGCCGACCGCCTGCCGGCGGCGCAGGGCCCGTGGGCGGGCGCGAAGGTCTGCCTCTACAATTGCACGCCGAGCGGCGACTTCGTCGTCGACCGCCACCCCGACGACCCCAAGGTGATCGTCGCCGGCGGCTTCTCGGGGCACGGGTTTAAGTTCGCGCCGGCGATCGGGCGGATCGTCCGCGGCCTCGTCGAGGGCGCGGCGGCGAGCGAGGTCCCGGAGATCTTCCGCTGGTCGCACCACCTCGGCGGCCCCGGGTGGTGAGCGGCGGTCGGACGTCGAGGCGTCCGGCGCCCGTCGCTTCTGGCAGCGTGTCTGGCCTCGTGCCCGAGCCGTCGGCGCGATAGGCCGAGAACGACAGGAGAGGGGGGCCCCCGAGGGCCGCCCTCTCCTTTCTCTTTGATCCTGTCCCTGAGGACCTGTTGGAGCGCGCCCCTCCTACGAGGAGAAGCGATCCCAGGCGCTAGGGATCACCGGCTTGGCCGGGGCCGCGGGCTTCTGGCTGTGCTGCTGGATCCCGGGGCCGCGGGTCAGCGGGGTCGCCTGCGGCTGGGTAGGGGCCCGGGTCTGGGCCTCGGTCGCCTGCGGGGCGGCCGGCTCCGCGATGAAAGGGCCGCGGTCCTTGCGGGCCATCCGGCGGATCATCCGGCGCAGCGACTTGGCGATCGCGTGGCCCGTCGGGATGACGACCGCGACGGTCTCCTTGAGCTCGTGCTGGACGACCATCGTGTGGTCGCCGATGACGAGGCGGATGGTCGACTCGCCGGTCATCCGCAGGAGGTTGATCGCGCCGTCGAGGATCGGGCGCCAGCGTTCGGCGCCGCGGAAGAGCCGCTGCTTCTCGGGGGCGTCGACGCTGAGGGCGATGACACCGCTGGCGGCTGCGAGGTGATCGATGTTGTTGTGAAGGCTCATGATGTTGCTCCTGGTGGTTTCTTGCTCAGCGGGCTGCGTCGCGTCGTCGTGGGCGACCGCGGCTGCGGGTCGGTGGGGTGGGTGGTCGTGCCAGCGCGGTGCGGGAGGGGAGCGTCATCGGGAGAGCGGGATCGCGGACGGATCGGTGCTGGCGAGATCCGTGGGCTTCGGGGTCGAGTTGTCGGTCGTGCGAGGAGTATGGAGGCGGAAGTTTCGGAGGCAAGGTCGCCGGTGCGTTTTGCCGGCTCGCGGGGATCTGGAGGGCGGGCGCGGGCGGAGGTCCGTGTCCTGCGGATGTGTCGGCAGAAGCTGCGTCACCCGTGCGGGTCACCTGTCTCAAAGATCAGGGTGTAGGAAGATGTGAAGGACAGGCGGCGCCAGGCAGGCGGTCGCTTGTCAAGGGGTAACCCACGTCGACAAGCATGGGCCGGGGATGGCGCCGGTGCCAGCCGCGCCGAGCGCGTTCTTTGCGCCTGCGGCCACGGACCCCAAAGCGTGCGCCTCTGGGGTGTCGCAGGGCCTCATATGTGGATGTCTGGTCACGGTGAGGCGCCGAGTGCGCGCTGGGGCAGGATTGCCGGAGGTCCGCGAGTAAATCATCGATGCGCCGCTGCGGGCGCGGCGTGAGGCCTTCGACGCCGGTGAACACGGCTTGGCATGAAGGGAGAACAAAGGGCCAGACGCTTGATTCCCGCGCGGCGTCGGCTGGCGGCGCGGCCCGGCGTCACGACGCCGCGGCTGCGGTGCGATCACGGCACCGCCGCTCCCTCGGGAGGGGTCGTCGTCGCGGCTCATAGGCGCGGGTCAGCCGACGCTGCTCGGCCGCAGCGAGCACGAGCGGCCGCGGTGACCCTCGGGACAGGATCCTCCTCGAGCTCGCGGTAGGCCCCGTGGTGTGTCGTCTCGACGCGCCGTGGTGTGGGCGCGCTTGGCCCTCGGGACAGGTCCCTAGCCGACCAGCGAGCGGACGACGCCGAGCGCCTCTTCGATGTGCTTGCGGGCGCGGATCTGCGAGTTGAAGGTGTGGCGGACGACGCCCTCGCGGTCGATCACGAAGGTCATGCGCCCGTCGAGGAGGCCGAGGGTCTTGGGCACGCCGAAGGCCGCGCGGACCTTGCCGCCGCGATCGGCGAGGAGGGTGAAGGGCAGGCGGTGGCGCTCGGCGAAGGCTCTGTGCGAGGCGACCGAGTCCGAGGAGATCCCGACCACGCTGGCGCCGGCGTCCTGGAAGTCGGCGAAGTGATCGCGGAAGGAGCAGGCCTGGACGGTGCAGCCCGGGGTGTCGTCCTTCGGGTAGAAGTAGACGACGACGCAGCCCTCGCGCCGGAGGTCGGCGCTCGCGACGGGCTGCCCCTCTTGGTCGTCGAGGGTGAAGTCGGGGGCGCGCTCCCCGGTCTGGAGCGGCTTCTTGCGGGGGGTCAGGGTCGCCACGGTCGGAGAATAGCGGAGTCGGGGCCCGCGGGGTGTTTGGCCTGGTACCCGCGGCGGCCGCGGCCTGCTATGGTCGGCGGCGATGAGCGCGGAGGCCAGGAGGGCGCGCCGCTGGACTCGGCTCGCGGTCGTCTATTTCGTGGTCGTCACCGCGTTCCTCGTCTGGCCGCTCTATCCGGCGCTCGGCAACACGATCGCGCCGCGGGTCCTCGGCCTGCCGTTCTCGCTGGTCTACGTCCTCGGGGTGATCGTCCTCAACACGGCCGTGCTCTTCGGCCTCTACCGGGCGCGGGTGATCGACGCCGGCGAGGTCGAGGACGACCCGCCGGCAGGGGAGGGGGGCGCCGGTGGGTGAGCTCCTCGCGCCCGCGGTGGTCTTCGGCTACCTCGGCGTCGCCGCGGTGATCGGGATCCTCGCGGGGCGCCGCAGCGCCGGCGGGGCGACGGACTTCGTCGCCGGCGAGCGGGCCTTCGGCCCCCTGGTCATGTACTTCGTGATGGGGGCGACGGTCTTCAGCGCCTACGCGCTCCTCGGCACGCCGCAGCGGGTGATCGCCAAGGGCTCGGACGCCTTCTACATCCTCGCCTACGGCGCGGTCGGCTTCGCCCCGCTCTTCTTCTTCGGCGCCCGCGTCCGCCGGATCGGCGCGCGCGAGGGCTTCGTCACCCAGGCGGAGCTCATCGGCGCGCGCTTCGGCAGCCGTCGGGTCACGGCGCTGATGGGCGCGGCGACCCTCGTCGCCTTCCTCCCTTACATGGTCATCCAGCTCAAGGGCGCGGGGATCGTCATGGAGGCGGTGATGGGCTGGCCGCCGCTCGTCGGCGCCGCGGTGGTCTACGCGGTCGTCACCGGCTACGTGATCGTCGGCGGGATGCGCGGCGTCGGCTGGACCAACGTCGTCCAGGGGGCGGCGATGCTCGTGGTCGTCTGGGTCCTCGGGCTGACGATCCCCGAGCGCCTCTTCGGCGGCGTCGAGGCGATGTTCGATCGCGTCGTCGCCGAGCGCCCGGAGTGGCTCGTTCTCCCGGGCCCCGCGAGCGCGCCGACGACCCCCTTCCAGTACAGCTCGGAGGTGCTCGTGTCGATCCTCGGCTTCTCGATGTGGCCGCAGGTCTTCATGAAGTGCTTCACGGCCCGGTCGGCGCGGCTCGTCCAGCTCACGGCGGTGGTCTACCCGACCTTCCTCCTCTTCTTGGTGCCGCTGCTCCTCCTCGGCTACGCGGCGCTCCTCCTGCCCGGGGCGCCGACCGACGAGAACGTCCTGCTGTGGCTGGTGTCGCGCCCGGAGCTCGGCGGCGCCGAGGGGCTGACCTTCGCCTTCGTCTCCTTCGCGATCCTCGCGGCGTCGATGTCGACCGGCGACGCGCTCCTCCACGGCGGCGGGTCGATCCTCGTCCGCGACGTCCTCGTCGGCGGCCTCGGCTGGGACCTCGACGAGCGCGCCCAGACCCGGTGGATGCGCGGGACGATCCTCGCCCTCGGGGTCATCGGCCTCGCCCTCCTCGCGGTCGCCGATCGGATCTCGGTCGTCGATCTCCTGCTCCTCGCCTACGCGATCCCGATCCAGTTCCTGCCGCCGGTGCTCGCCGGGCTCTACTGGCGGCGGGCGAATCGGCGCGCCGGCGAGTGGGGGCTCGGCCTCGGGCTCGCCGCGGTCGTCGTTCTCTTCGCCGCGTCGCTCGCTGCGCCGGGGCTCTACGCGGCCCTCAACCCGCTCGGGCTCCAGATCGGCGTGATCGGCGTGGTGATCAACACGGCGGCGATCGTCCTCCTTTCCCTCCTCACCCCGCCCATGGCAAGGTCCCACCTCGACCGCTTCGAGGTCCCATGAGCCCGTCGTCCCCGCGAACCCCGAAAAAGGCCGCCAGGCGCCTCGGCCGTTGGTCTGTCCTCGTCGCCCTCTGCGGGCCCCTCGTCGCCGCGCCCGGGTGTGAGCGCGCGAGCAGCCGCTACGATGGCGCCGACCTGCCCGAGCCGCCGCCGAAGGTCGTCGGCGAGGTCGCGGCGCTGCCCCAGGGGAGCGGCACGCGCTCGGCGACGATGACCGCCGAGGCGGCCGCCGAGTGCGGGCGCGGGACCGGGCGCAACCCCGACGGCGAGTGCGTCGGCCTCGGCCTCCTCGACCTCGAGCACGTCCAGCGCGTCCAGATCCCCGCCGGCGACTTCGTCATGGGGCACATCCCGCAGACCTACGACACCCGCGCTGCCCGCGAGGCGCCGGCGGTCCGCTGGTCGGGGCAGCCGCCGCGCTACGCCCGGGTCGACAGCTTCTGGATCGACCTCCACGAGGTCTCGCGCGCGGCCTACCAGGCCTGCGTCGACGCCAGCGCCTGCACGGCGGCGGTCTGCCCCGAGGGGATCGAGGACCCGGTCGCCGCGCTCTCGCCCGAGATCGCGGCGATGCACCCGCGGACCTGCGTCACCCACGAGCAGGCGGCGACCTACTGCGCCTACGCCCAGGGGCGCCTGCCGAGCGAGGCCGAGTGGGAGTACGCCTCGCGCGGCCCGGACGCCCGCTTCTACCCGTGGGGCAACGAGGTCCTCGACGAGATCTCGCGCGGCCTCTACCCGGTCGGGCGGATGCGCCAGGACATGAGCTACTTCGGGATCCTCGGCATGGGCTCGAACGCGGTCGAGTGGGTCGCCGACGCCTATGAGCCCGACGTCGGCCTGCGCCCCTTCCTCGCCGGCGAGTTCCGCGACCCGCAGGGGCCGGCGGCGCGGGCCCGCGAGGCCTGGGAGCGCGCGCTCGCCTGCGGCGACGCGCCGGCGAAGGGCTGCGTCGCCGACGCGGCCGCGCGCCAGCGCTACGTCATCAAGCTCTCGCTCGCCGGCGCCCGCCGGGCCGCGCGGGCGAGCCTCCCGGCGCACCCGCCCGAGGCCGAGCTCGAGGGCTGGGCGGAGATCGCCCAGCACCCGAACATCGGCTTCCGCTGCGCCGCCGATCTGA
>JAGQIT010000215.1 GCA_020431135.1 Myxococcales bacterium
GCTCGAGCATCGCGTGGGCGGCCTCGCGGTGCCCCGGGCGGGCGAGGCGGTCCCAGTAGAGGTCGATCGCACGCTCGTCGATCCGCTCGGCGTCGGCGAAGACCTTGGCGAAGTAGCGGCGCAGCTCGGCGCGCCGGTAGACGTTCTTGAAGAGCGCCGGGCCGACGCGGGGGAAGAGCGCGACGCGGCCCTCGAGCGGCAGGCGCAGGTCGTAGGCGACGGTGTCGACGAGAACGAGGCGGCGGACGCGGGCGCCGAGCACCCGGGCGACCCCGGCCGCGACCGTCCCCCCCGTGCTGTGGCCGAGGACGTCGACCCGGTCGATCGCGAGGCGATCGACGAGCTCGGCGAGGGTCCGCGCGTGCCAGTCGAAGCTGTAGCCCTCGGCGTCGAAGGGCGCCGGCGCGTCGCTGTCGCCGCTGCCGAAGAGGTCCGGGGCGAGGATCCGGCGCTCGCGGCTGAGCTCGGCGATCACCCGCGTGAACTCGTAGTGGTGGACGAGGAGGCCGTGGATCAGGAGCAGCGGCGGCGCGTCGCCGGGGGCGTCGCCGCGCTCGCACAGGTACATGCGCCCGTGGCTCAGCGTCCACATCCGCGATCGATCGGCGACCGCCGGGCGGAAGCGGCCGATCCTCACGGCGCCCCCCTCACCCGTCGTCCTCCTCGACCAGCGCCGAGCGCCCGCCGCCGTGCTTGAGGTGCTCGGGGAAGCGCTCGCGCATCACCTCGAGGACGATCTCGTCGGCCTCGCGCGCGGTCCGGGCCTCGAGCACCGCCGCCGTCAGGGCGTCCATCTCGGCCGCCGACGACTGGCGGATGATGTGCTTGATCACCGGCAGCGCGCTCGGGCTCATCGACAGCTCCTTGATCCCGAGGCCGACGAGCACCCAGGTGTAGCGCGGATCCGCGGCCATCTCGCCGCACAGCGAGACCGGCACGTCGTGGGCCGCCCCGGCCGCGGCGACGCTGCGGATCAGCCGGAGGATCGCCGGATGGAGCGGCTGGTAGAGGTAGTCGACGTCGTCGTTGTCGCGGTCGACCGCGAGCGTGTACTGGATGAGATCGTTGGTGCCGATGCTCATGAAGTCGACGCGCGACGCCAGGAGATCGGCGATGAGCGCGGCCGACGGCGTCTCGATCATCACCCCGAGCGAGAAGTCGCTGGCGTAGGCCATGCCGGCCGCCTCGAGCTGATCGCGGGCCTCCTCGACCGCCGCGATCCCGTCCTCGAGCTCCTCGACCGAGCCGACCAGCGGCAGCATGATGTGCAGCGGCCCGTGCAGCGACGCGCGCAGGAGGCCGCGGAGCTGGGCGAGGAAGATCTCGCGCTCGCGCAGGGCGAGGCGCAGCGATCGCAGCCCCATCGCCGGGTTGGCCTCGGCCTTGGCGAACGAGAGCAGCTTGCTCGGCTTGTCGGAGCCGAGGTCGAAGGTGCGGAAGACGACCGGGTACGGCGAGTAGCGGCGGATCACCGTCTTCGCCGTCAGGTAGTGCTCCTCCTCCGTCGGCAGCGCGTCGCGGTTCATGAACATGTACTCGCTGCGGTAGAGGCCGATCCCCTCGGCGCCGTAGCGGCGGCCGAGGTCGATGTCCTCGCTCAGCGAGAGGTTCGCCCGCGTCATCACCCGGCGGCCGTCGACGGTGATCGCCGGGAACGCGTGCTCGCGCTGGATCCGCTGCTCGAAGGCGTTGTACTCGTCGCGCTCGAGCTCGTGGCCGCCGAGCTCGTCGACGTCCGGGCGGACGATCACCGCGCCGCGGACCCCGTCGACGACGACGACCTCGCCGCTCATCACCTCGCCGAGGATCCCGGCGACGCCGACGACCGCGGGGATCTGCAGCGACCGGGCCATGATCGCCGAGTGCGAGGTCTTGCCGCCGGCGGCGGTGACGATGCCGGCGACCGCGCAGCGGTGGAGCTGGACGGTCTCCGCCGGGCTGAGATCGTAGGCGACGACGACCGAGCCGGCCGGGGGCGTGATCTCCTCGGGGTTATCGCCGAGGAGCGCGAGGATCACCTGCTCCGAGAGGAAGGTGATGTCGGAGCTGCGCTCGCGGAAGTACTCGTCGTCCGCCTGATCCAGCATGTCGTGGATCTCGTCGGTCGCGGTCGCCAGCGCCCACTCGGCGCAGCGCAGCTCCTCGGCGATCAGCTGCTCGACGCGGCCGATCAGGTCGGGGTCGCGGAGCATCATCTGCTGCGCCTTGAGGATCGCCCGGTGCTCGCCGTGCGGCAGGCGCGTCTTGATGACCTCGATCTCTTGGCGGGTGTCGCGGAGCGCCTCGAGGAAGCGGCCGATCTCGGCCTCGATCGCCTCCTTGTCGATGCGCGTGCGCGGGACGTGGACGCGGCGGCGATCGACGACGTAGGCGCGGCCGATGCCGATCCCGGAGCTCGCGGGGACGCCCTCACGGACGAGCCGCGGCTGCGCCGGCGCTCCGGGACCGCTCTCTGCGCCGTCGCTCAAATCTCGCCGAACCCTCCGCGGACGAGCTCGGCGAGGCCGTCGAAGCAGCGCTGGGCGTCGCTGCCGACGCAGCGCAGGCGGATCGTCGTGCCCATGCCGCAGGCGAGCATGAGAACGCCGAGCATGCTCTTGGCGTTGACCTCGGTCTCTCCCTTGGCGAGGAAGACCTCGGAGCTGTACTTGTTCGCCAGGCTCACGAGCTTGCTCGCGGCCCGGGCGTGGAGGCCGAGCGGGTTGATGATCTCGAGCTCACCGGCGACTTCGTGTGCCTTTGCCTTGCTCATCGCATCTCCTCTGCGGGTGGACGGATCGTGACCGAGCGCTGGGCTGAGGCCGCGCAGGCGGCCGCCAGGTCGATGGGGCCCAGGGCGCGACGGTCGAGGGTGGCGAGCTTGAGGAGCATCGCCAGGTTGAGGCCAGAGAGCAGGGCGACGGAGTGCCCGACGCCCTGGCGCAGGCCGCAGCTGCACGGGCTCGCGCCGAGGAGATCGACGACGAGGAGCACCCCGTCACCGCGATCCGCGGCGCCGATCGCCTGGCACAGCTCGGCCGCGAGCTCCGGGGTCTGACCGACCCCGGCGTCGACGGCGATCACGTCGGCGAGCGCGTCGACGCCGACGATCGCCTGGGCGGCGGCGAGGAGCTGGGTCGCGGTCGCGCCGTGACCGACGATGACGACGCCCACGCCCCCCACCTCGTGTCGCGCCTGTGAGCCGCGCTCCTCCGCGTACGCGCCGTCCATCGCTGTCTCCCTCCCTACCCCTCAAGGATGTCCCGGTGGCGGACGATGAGCTGCGGCGGCGGCCGCGACAGCGGCTCGCCGACGCTCAGCCGGGCCGCGAGCCGCTCCGTCAGGGCCACTGAGCGGTGCTGTCCGCCGGTGCAGCCGATCGCCGCGGTCAGGTACGAACGGCCCTCGCGCACGCTCCCCGGGACCATGAAGCGGAGGTAGCGCTCGAGGTGATCGAGGAGCTCGCCCGCCTCCGGCTGGCCGAGGACGTAGTCCGACACCTGCGGATCGAGGCCGGTCAGCGGCCGCAGCTCCGGCAGGTAGTAGGGGTTGGCGAGGAAGCGGACGTCGAAGACGAGGTCGGCGAAGGTCGGCAGCCCGCTCTTGAAGCCAAACGACATCAGCACTAGGTGGAGCACCCCGCGCGTGCCGTAGCGATCGCGGATCATCCGCCGAAGCTCGCGGGCCTTGAGCGTCGCCGTGTCGATCGTCGCCGTCGTCCGCGTCCGCAGGCCGCGGAGGAGCTCGCGCTCCTCGTCGATCGCCTGCGGCAGGTGGCCCATCGGGTGCTTGCGCCGGGTCTCCGAGTAGCGGCGGACGAGGACGTCGGTCGGCGCCTCGAGGAAGAGCACCTCGACGCTGTGGCCGGCCTCCTCGAGCCGCAGCTGGACGTCGGCGAAGTCGCGGAGGTAGGCGGGCTCGCGGGCGTCGACGCCGACGGCGACGCGGCGCTGGCTGTCGTGGGCCGCCGACAGGGCGACGAGGTCCGGGAGCAGCGGCACCGGGACGTTGTCGACGCAGTAGAAGCCGAGGTCCTCGAGGGCGTCGAGGGCCGTCGACTTGCCGGCGCCGCTCATCCCCGTGACGACAAGGAGCTCCATCGCCGCGACCTCCCTACTCGACCTCGACCGCGGGCAGGGGCGCCGAGGTCGAGCGCGCGATCGGCTCGGGCACCCCGGTGCCGGTCGACGCCGCGATCCGGGCGTTGACCTTCTCTTGGAATTCGCGGGCCGAGTCGTGGCCGCGGTACTTGAGGATCTGGTTGCGCGCGACGACCTCGATCAGCGCGGCGATGTTGCGACCTGGCCGCAGGGGCATCCGCGCGAGGGGGACGTCGACGCCGAGGATCGGCCAGATCTCGTTCTCCGTGCCGAGGCGATCGTAGTCGGCGTCGTGGGCCTCGCTGAGCTCGACCACGACCTCGATCTTCTTGGTGTCGCGGACCGCGGCGACGCCGAAGAGGCTGGTGATGTTGAGGATCCCCATGCCGCGGATCTCCATGTGGTGCTGGTGGAGCTCGGTCGCCGCGCCCCAGACCGTGTGCGGCGGGCGGACGGTGACCTCGACGACGTCGTCGGCGACGAGGCGGTGGCCCTTGAGGATGAGATCGAGCGCCGCCTCGCTCTTGCCGACGCCGCTGCGGCCGATCAGCAGGAGGCCGATGCCGAAGACGTCGACGAGGACGCCGTGGATGTGGGTCCGCGGCGCGAGCATGTCCTCGAGGCGGTTGGTCACCGTCGAGATCACCGTCGAGCTCATCAGCGGCGAGCGCAGCAGCGGCACGCTGTGCCGGCGGGCGGCGTCGAGGAGGAAGTCCGGCGGCTCGAGGTTGCGGGTCAGCAGGAGCCCGCACAGCCGGCGCTCGCAGTAGGCGTCGAGGCCGGCGAGCGCCTGCGCCCTGGGGATGCTCAGGAGGTAGTCGATCTCCGTGAGCCCGAGGATCTGCAGGCGGTCGGGGAAGACGTGCTTGACGAAGCCGGAGAGCGCGAGCCCGGCCTTCTGGATCCGCGGCCGCGTGATCTTGCGATCGTACTCGCCCCAGTCGTCGAGGCGCTCGATCGCGAGGGTCTCGCGGCAGGCCTCGAAGAGCTTGCCGATCTCGACGGTGATCCCTCGGGGCATGGGCGCAGTCTACACGGAGCCGCGGCGACGCGCCGCCCGCCCGCACAGGCCGACCTGCGTGCGCTCGCTCAGGCGGCGGGCGTCGGCTCGGCGTCGTCGCCCGCCGCCTCGATGAGGCCGTAGGTGTCGACGTCGCGGCGGTAGATCACGTTGACGGCCCCCGTGTCTGCGTTCGTGAACACGTAGAAGGCCTTGTGGACCAGGTTCATCTGCATGATCGCCTGGTCGACGGTGAGGCGCTCGGTCTCGATCTCGGAGACCCGGAGGATCGTGACCTCGGGGCGGGTCTCCTCGGCGACCTCCGCGTCCGTCGGCTCCGCCGTCGGCGGCGCCTCCTGGACGAGGAGCTGATCGGTCTCCCGCTCGGCCGCGAGGACGCCGAGGCGGACCTTGGCGCTGCGCCCCTCGTGGGCCTTGTGGTGGCGGATCCGGTCCTTGTAGCGCCGCACCTGGCGCTCCATCTTCGCCAGCGCCATGTCGACCGACGAGTACATGTTCTCGGTCGACTCGGAGGCGTGGAGCTGGAGGCCGTTGCGGAGGACGACCTCGACTTCCGCGATGTGGTGGATCTTCTCGACGCTGAACGTGCACGAGATCCGCAGCGGATCCGCGAAGTAGCGCTTGATCTTCTCGAGCCGCTCCTCGGTGTAGCCGCGGAGGGCGTTGGAGGACTCCATCTGGCGGAAGACAAAGTGGGTCTGCATCGTGGTCGTACCTCGGTTCCCGCCGGCGGGCTGACCCTCATCCATGCCTAGAAGAGCCGCCGACGCTTGGAGCTTGACAGGACGTTGAGCTGCTCACGGTACTTGGCGACCGTGCGCCGCGCGATGTCGATGCCCTCCTGGCGGAGGAGCTCGACGATCTTCTGATCGCTGTAGGGCTTCGCCGGGTTCTCGTTGTCGATCAAGATCTTGATCTTGGTCTTCACCGCCTCGGAGGCGAGCTCGTCGCCGCCGCGCCGGCTGATCCCGGTGTTGAAGAAGTACTTAAGCTCAAAGATCCCCTGCGGGGTGTGGACGTACTTGTTGGTCGTGACGCGCGAGACCGTCGACTCGTGCATCGAGATGTCCTCGGCGACGTCCTTGAGGATCAGCGGCCGGAGGAACTGGACGCCCTTCTCGAAGAACTCGCGCTGGAACTTGAGGATGCTCTTCGTCACCTTGACGATCGTCCGCTGGCGCTGCTGGATCGACCGGATCAGCCACTGCGCCGAGCGCAGGCGCTCGGAGATGTACTCCTTCGCCTTGGCGTCGCTGTGGATCGCCGAGCGGTAGTAGTTCGAGATCCGCAGCTTGGGCAGGCCGTCGTCGTTGAGGGTGACGACGAACTCCTCGCCGATCTTGTGGATGTAGACGTCGGGGACGACGTACTGCGACGACTCCGAGGTGTAGTCGCGGGCCGGCCGCGGATCGAGGCCCATGATCACCTTGGTCGCCTCGTAGACCTCCTCGAGCGGCTCGCCCATGTCGCGCGAGATCGCCTGGTAGCCGCGGTTCTCGAGGTTATGCAGGTGCTTGGCGATGATCCCGAGGACGAGCGGATCCTCGATCGGGTGCTCGGGGTGGTTGGCCTGGATCCACAGGCACTCGGCGAGGTTGCGGCTCGAGACCGCGACCGGATCGAGGAGCTGGACCTTGCGCAGCACCCGCTCGACCTTCAGCGTCGAGGTCTCGAGGCGACGGGCGATCTGGGTGACCGTCGTGTCGCCGAGCGAGCCGTCGTTGCCGAGGTTGCGGATGATGTACTCGGCGATCTCCTCGTCGCGCTCCGAGTAGTTCGACATCCGCACCTGCCACAGCAGGTGCTCCTCGAGGGTCTCGGGCGCCGAGTGGGTCGCCTCGAGGGAGGGCAGCTCGTCGCCGCCGCCGCCCGCCGCCCCGGGATCGGGCGGCAGGTAGGTGTTGTTCTCGAGCACCGACTTCCAGTCGAAGTCGTCGGTGACCTCGCCGACCTTGACCTCCTCGACCTTGGCCTCGGCCGCCGGCTCGGGGGCGGCCTCGCGCTCGCCGTCGGCCCCGGACTGCGCGTCGCCGCCCTCGTCGCCGCCGGTCCCGAGCTCCTGCGACTCCTCGAGGAGCGGGTTCTCGAGGAGCTCGTCGCGGACCAGATCGGTGAGCTCGAGCCGCGAGAGCTGGAGCAGCTTGATGGCCTGCTGGAGCTGCGGCGTCATCACCAGCTGCTGGCTCATCCGCAGGTCGGGGCGCATCTGGAGGGCCATCGTCTGTTCCTCGCTCTTCCTAGCTGTCCGTCAGGATACCAGAAGCGGCGCGTGTTACTAGGTCGGGGGAACGGCGAACATCGGCGAGCACGGGGCGCAGATCCCCTCCCCCGGCGCGTGGCGGCGTTTGGTACGATCGCCGCCCCACGCCTCCGGCCGATCGGGCGCCGCCCACCTCCGCACGCGGACGCGAAGCGCCGCGATCGTGGTGGTGAGGGCGCTCCGAAAGGCCGCCGGCGGACGCTCCAGGAGGCAGCTCGCGGCCCCGTCGTCGCGGAGGCTCGTCGAACTGCGGGTTCGCGCGGGACCGTCGGTCCCGACAGTCACGGACTACGCGGAGGTCGGCCCGCGATCCCGCGACCGCCGGTGGCTCAGGGCGCTCGCCACATAGGAGACGAAGAGCGGATGCGGCGCGGTCGGCCGGCTCTTGAACTCGGGGTGGAACTGGCAGCCGACGAAGAAGGGGTGGATGTCGGCCGGGAGCTCGACCATCTCGACGAGGGCGCCGTCCGGCGAGATCCCCGAGAGCACGAGCCCCGAGGCGGCGAGCGGCTCGCGGAAGGCGTTGTTGAACTCGTAGCGGTGGCGGTG
>JAGQIT010001514.1 GCA_020431135.1 Myxococcales bacterium
GGCAAGGGCGAGGTCGAGGTCGAGGGCGCCGCGGCGACGACCGGCGCGATGAAGGCGGGCGCGCCCCCGGAGGCGGCCGCGGTGACCACGACCGGAGGGGACGCCGCGGCCCTGGCCGAGGCGACAGACGCGGCGAGCGAGACACCAGCCGCCGGCGCCGACCCGCGCGAGGAGATCGCGGCGGGCCGCTGCGGCGCTCCGCTCAGCGCCGATGACGAGCGCGAGTCGAGGGCCGTGATCCTCCGCGGCGACGCCAGCCTCCTCTTTCGGAGCGCGAGCGACGCGGTGGACGCGATCGCCGACGGAGACCTGCTGTGGCTGTGCGCGGGGGGGCACGGCGCCGAGTCGACCCTCGTGATCGAGGGGCGCTCGCGGCTGACGATCGCGGGGCCGGGGGCGGCGCTCGTCAGCCTCGGTGATCATCCTGCGCTGGCGATCACGGGCGGCGCGGCGCTCCACCTCCGCGGGCTCCGCTTCACCTTCGCCGACGAGTGGACGAGCGCCGACAGTGCGGTGACGATCCGCGGCGTCGCCGGCCTGCGCGTCGAGGACGTCGCCTTCGCCAACGCCAAGGGGACAGGCCTCAGCCTCACCGACGTCCGCGGCGCGGCGATCGAGCGGGCGCGCTTCGTCGCCTCGAAGGTCGGCGTCGCGGCGACCGGCGGGGCGCCGCCGACGATCCGCGACAGCGTGTTCGTCGACAACGAGCGCGACCTCGGCGGCTCGCTCGGCCCGGAGGTGCTCGGCGAGGGGACGGGGCTCCCGGCGAAGGCGTCGAGGCCGGCGAAGGCGACGCGGCCGCGGCCGCTCCCCGCCCTGCCGCCAGAGATCGCCGCCGTGGAGCTGGCGACGATCTTCCCCGAGGATGAGACGCTGGCGACGATCACCTGGAAGGACGGCGAGCGCTACGCGGTCCTCGACGTCGCGCTCTTCCCGGAGGAGCCGCTGCGCGGGCCCGGCTGCAGCGAGCGCAACGACGGCGCCAACTTCGAGTGCGAGCGGCCGGTGGCGACGACGCGGGCGCTCCCAGGCGGCTGGACGAAGGCGAAGCTCGGGCGCCTCAAGGCGGTGACGGCGAGCGGACCGTGCGCGTTGAAGGTCGGGGCGCCGGTGCTCCTCGAGACCAGCGGCTGCGAGGGGAGCATCACCTTCGCCGCGCCGATCCGCGGCTGCGACGACGCGGCGCCGCTGGTCACGGCGGCGCCTGTCCCCGAGGGGATGCGCTGGACGCCGCGCGCGGAGGTCCGCGGCAGCCTCGATCCGGCGACGATCCCGGCCGCGCTCCGGCCCTGGGTCGACGACGCGCTCGCGCGGACGATCGCCGATCTCAAGCTCGCCGCCGCGGCCAGCACCGCGCTCGTCGAGTGGCGCGTCGACCTCGAGGCGGAGCGCTGGCGCAGCCGCGGCGCCGCCCTGCAGCTCCAGCTCTCGGAGTGCGAGGCCTGGGGGCCGCAGCTCCACGAGACCACCGTCGAGGTCGGCGGCGGCAGGCCGGCGGAGGTGGAGCTCCCAGGCGACGTCTTCAGCTGGCGCCCGATCGCCGGCGCCCTCGCGCTCGACGGGCATCTCGTCGCCTTCGTTCTCCGCGGGGTGACCGAGACCGAGCTGCTCGTCCGTCGCGGACGCGGCGAGTTTGACGGGCTCCGCAGCGTCACGCACTGGAGCGATCACGACGAGTGCGTCGAGGGCAACGGGCCGCTCGCCTTCTCCGCGCTCTGCGGGCCCTGAGGCCGCGCTCGCGGGTCGACCTGCGAGAGACCTCGCGCGCCCGCGGCCCCATCGCTGGCGACCTCGCGGCCGGGAGCTGCGGGCTCACGGCGCCGCCGAGCGCCGCGCGTGGGATCGCCAGTCACGGGCGCGTCGGGACGACGCCGAGCAGCGGCTGTCGACGGTTCGGGAACCTCTCGGCGCGGGCGCTGTCTCTGTGGTCACGTGGCGAAGGCGCTTCGCGGGTGCTGTTTGGCTGGCGAGCGCGCTCGGCTTCGCGCTCGTGGCGACGCCCGCCCACGCGGCGAGCGACAGCTTCGCCGACGGCCCGGAGGGCGCGATGGAGGCGCTCCGCGGCGCGAGCCGGCTCGTCGCGCGTGAGCTCGCCGAGCTCG
>JAGQIT010001515.1 GCA_020431135.1 Myxococcales bacterium
CCGTGCTTGTGGGTGCACTTGAACTTGCGGCCGCCGTACTTGACGTAGCGATCGCAGACGACCTCGCGCTCGGGGTCGAAGGTCGGATCGTCGAGGGCGGCGAGCGCCGAGACGATCTTGTAGGTCGACCCGGGGAAGAAGTGCTCCTGGACCGTGCGGTCGATGAAGGGCTTGAAGGGGCTGTCGGCCCAGGCCTGGTAGTCGGCGCGCGGGATCGGCTGCTGCCAGCGGTTGGGGTCGATCGCCGGCACCGAGACCATCGCCAGGATCCGCCCGGTCTCCGGCTCCAGGGCGACGACCGCCCCCGCGGGCTTGCCGGCGAAGGCGTCGGCGGCGACCTGCTGGAGCTCGAGGTCGATGGTCAGGTGGATGTCCTGGCCGGGGATCGGGTTCTCGTCGGGCGGCAGCGCCGCGAGGGCGTCGGGCGGCGGCTCGGCGACGCTGCGCCCGAGCACGTCGACGACGCGCGAGCGCTTGCCGAGGCGGCCGCGGAGGTAGTTCTCCCACTGGCGCTCGATGCCGGTCTTGCCGACGCGATCGCCGGGGCGGTAGGCGCCGGCCGAGCGCGCCAGGCCCTCGGGGGTGATCTCGCCGACGTAGCCGGTGAGGAAGGCCGCGAGCTCGCGCTTCGGGTAGTAGCGGCGCGCCGACTCGCGGATCTCGATCCACTCGCCGAGGCTGTCGCGGCGGGTCTCGATGCGCGCGTACTCCTCCCAGCTGAGGTTGGAGCGCACCGCGAAGGGGTACTTGCCGTTGCGCTCGTCGGCCCGGCGCTCGGCGATCTTCGTCAGGAAGGCGTCGCGGTCGTCGTCGTCGACGAAGTCGACGAGCTCGGCGAGCGCCTCGATCTGGCTGTCGTCGAGCGGGACGCGCGAGCCGACCGCGGGCGCCTTCGGATCGTCGCTCTCGACCGTGACGCGGGGGATCGGCGTGACGTAGAGCGTGTAGGCCGGGCGGTTGGTCGCCAGGACCTCGCCGCCGCTGGCGAAGATCCGCCCGCGCGGCGCCTCGACGATCACCTCGTCGATGAAGTTGCGCTCGGCCCGGCGCGTGTAGTGCTCGCCCTCGAGGATCTGGAGCTGGCACAGGCGGCCGAGGAGGGCGATGAAGAAGAGCGTGACCACGACCCCCATGCCCTGGAGGCGGGGGACGAGGGAGCGGAGATCTTCGCTGCGCTGGAGGCTGCTCACGGCTCGTGCTTGAAGGGGATCGAGTGGGTCTGGTTGGCGCTCTTGACGCTGTTTCGTCGGAGTCGGGCGATCAACGCGTCAAGCCCTGCGATCATGCCCCAGACCGCGGGGGCCGCGAGCATTGTCGCCAGGGCGTGCCAGTGGATCATCTGCAGGCCGCTGCGCAAGCCCTCGCGGGAGATCCCCAGCGGGTCGGCGAGGATCACCAGGATCAGCCACGTGAGGAGGTCGACGGCGAAGCACGCGCACAGCGCAGTCAGCGCCCGTACGATGTTCCCCTGGACCGCGAGGCGGAGGCTGAGCCAGGCCAGCGCGAGGTAGACGAGGCCGAAGGCGAGGGCGAGGGTCCCGGTCGGCAGCCCCTGATGGAGGTCCTCGAGGTAGCCGAGGATGATCGCGATCGCCATGCCGGCGGGCAGCGTGCGCTCGCGGTCGAAGGCGACGTGGCACAGGAGGATGACGCTGGTCGCCGGCAGGACCAGGGTCAGCGAGAAGGCGTGGCTGAGGCCGGCGATCCCGGCGGAGAGCGCCCAGCCCAGGGCGATGAGGAGGGAGGCGCGGAGCATCTTCGGGCGCTCTCCTCGCTCTCAGCGGATCGGCTGGAGGCCGCGGGCCGCGGGCTGCTCCTGGCGGACGTCGGCCTGGCCGTCGGGGGGCGGGGCGCTGGCGAGGATCACCCAGGCCATGTTGAGGCGATCGAAGCGGACGGCGGGGAGCACCTCGAGGCGCTGCTGATCGCCGACGAGGTTCTCGACCGCGGTCACCCGCCCGACCGGATGTCCCTTGGGGAAGAGGTCGTCGGCGCCGGTCGTCTGGATCAGGTCGCCGACCTCGACGGGGGTCTCGCTGGCGACGTCGACGATGCAGCGGTCCTCGCCGGCGCCCTCGAGGATCCCGGCGGCGCGGGTGCGGGCGACCTCGACGGCGACCTTCGAGCGCGGGTCGGTGATCAGCATGACGTCGCTGCGGTCGTCGGCGACGCGGTCGACGCGGCCGACGACGCCGGTGTCGGCGAGCACCGCCATCCCCGGGCGGACGAAGCGATCGCCGCGGTCGAGGACGATCTTGAGGACGCGGAAGTAGGGCGACTGCTCGAAGGCCGTGACCTCGGCGGCGAGCATGTCCTCGGCGACCTTGTCGCGCATCTGGAGCGAGCGCCTAAG
>JAGQIT010000216.1 GCA_020431135.1 Myxococcales bacterium
GACCGCCGCCAAGAAGACGACCGCCGCCAAGAAGGCGACCGCCGCCAAGAAGAAGACCGCCGCAGCCGCGCCGGCGACCGCGGCGAACGCCTCGGGGAAGCAGCTGGTGATCGTCGAGAGCCCCGCGAAGGCCAAGACGATCAACAAGTACCTCGGCCCGAAATTTGTCGTTCAGGCGAGCGTCGGCCACATCCGCGACCTGCCGACGAAGGCGCCGAAGGGCACCAAGCAGCCGGTCCCGGGGGTCGATCTCGAGCACGACTTCGAGCCGACGTACGTCGTCTTGCCGGCGAAGGCGAAGACGGTGAACGAGCTCAAGCGCCTGGCCAAGGGCGCCTCGGACATCTGGTTCGCGACCGACCTTGACCGCGAGGGGGAGGCGATCGCCTGGCACCTCGCGCAGATCCTCGGCATCGAGCCGAGCGCGGCCAAGCGCGTCGTCTTCAACGCGATCACCCAGGCCGACGTCCAGCGGGCGTTCGCCAACCCGCGGGCGATCGACGAGGACAAGGTCAACGCCCAGCAGGCCCGGCGGATCCTCGACCGCATCGTCGGCTACCAGGCGTCGCCGCTGCTGTGGAAGAAGGTCGCCCGCGGCCTGTCGGCGGGGCGCGTGCAGTCGGTCGCTGTCCGCCTCGTCGTCGAGCGCGAGCGTGAGATCGCCGCCTTCGTCCCCGACGAGCGCTGGCAATTCGGCGTCCGCCTGGTCCACGACCCGGCGCAGGCCGGCGCGCTGATCCCCGCGTGGGACACCTTCCGCGCCGAGCGCGACGCCAAGGGCAAGGGCCCGACGATCAAGGCGCAGAACCGCTGGATGAGCGAGCGCGAGGCCTTCAAGGCCGACCTCGTCGAGCTCGACGGCGACCGCTTCGACCTCAGCACCGGCGCCGCCGAGGCCCGCGATCTCAGCGCGGAGGTCCAGCGGGTCGCCGCCGCGGTCGGCCTCGCCGACCCCAAGGTGACGAGCGAGGAGAACCCGAGCGGCAAGGGCCCCGCGCGCTGGAACCGAACGGTCGACGGCGCCCTGCCGACGACCGTCCGCTACCGCGTCCGCAGCATCGAGACCCGGCGCACGCAGTCGCGGCCGCCGGCGCCCTTCATCACCTCGAGCCTGCAGATCACCGCCGCCAACAGCCTCGGCTTCACCGCCCAGCGGACGATGCGGACGGCGCAGTCGCTCTACGAGGGCATCAACATCCCGGGTGAGGGCCAGGTCGGCCTCATCACCTACATGCGTACCGACTCGACGAACCTCTCGGGCGAGGCGATCGGCCAGCTCCGCGGCTACATCCAGCAGACCTTCGGCGCGAGCTACCTGCCGAGCAACGCCAACGTCTACACCTCGCGCAACAAGGACGCGCAGGAGGCCCACGAGGCGATCCGCCCGACCGACTGCCGGCGCCACCCGGCGGCGCTGCGCGGCGCCCTCACCGAGGAGCAGTTCAAGCTCTACAACCTGATCTGGTCGCGGGCCGTCGCCTGCCAGATGACGCCGGCGCAGTGGAACTCGACGGCGGTGCACCTCGAGCGCGAGGACCAGGCGACGACCGCGGTCGTCAAGTCCAACGGCCGGATCCTCCACTTCGACGGCTACCTCAAGGTCGCCGGCCTCCCGAGCTCGGACGAGCAGACCCTGCCGCCGCTCAAGGAGGGCGACGTCCTCGGCGTCTTCGCCATCGAGCCCGACCAGCGCTTCTCGAGCCCGCCGCCGCGCTACACCGAGGCGTCGCTGGTCAAGACCCTCGAGGCCGAGGGGATCGGCCGGCCGTCGACCTACGCGTCGATCATCCAGGTGATCCAGAGCCGCAAGTACGTCGAGCAGCTCGACCGCCGCTTCCACGCCACCGACCTCGGCGAGGTCGTCACCGACAAGCTGATCGAGGCGTTCCCCGAGCTGATGGACGTCGGCTACACGCGGGCGATGGAGGCCGAGCTCGATGACATCGAGACCAACGCGGCCGACTGGGTGAAGATGCTCGACCGCTTCTACGACGACTTCAAGTCGTCGCTGGAGAACGCCCACGAGTCGCTCACCCACGCCAAGGCCGAGATCCAGCCGGCGATCTACGCGTGCCCGAAGTGCGGCGCGCGGACCTGCTACCGCTTCGGCAAGAACGGCCGCTTCCTCTCGTGCACGGCCTACCCCAAGTGCGACTACGCGGCGCCGATCGACCGCGAGGGCAAGCCGCTGCTCCCCGAGCGCGTCGACATCGTCTGCCCCGAGGACGGCTCGCAGATGGAGCTGCGCAGCAGCCGCTTCGGCCCCTTCATCGCCTCGGTCGAGTACCCGGAGACCAAGTACGTCATCAACTTGGACAAGAAGGGCTGCATCAAGCTGCCGACGCCGCCGGCGCTGGCGACCGACGAGGAGTGCGAGAAGTGCGGCTCGCCGCTCAACCTCCGCCTCGGCAAGCGCGGCCCTTGGCTCGGCTGCTCGCGCTTCCCCAAGTGCCGCGGCCGCAAGGGCTGGAACAAGCTCTCCGAAGAGCGCCAGGCCGAGCTCCAGAAGGCGCTCGACGACCACTACAAGGAGAACCCGCCCGCGATCCTCCGGCGCCGTGACGGCAGCGAGATCCAGCCGAACACGCCGGTCCAGACGCTGCTGATCCCGGGCGGCCTCGCCGAGCTCGACGTCCACCCCGAGGCGGCCGCCGAGTTCGCCCAGGCGAAGGCGCAGGAGAACGAGAGCGGCGCGCCGGCGACCCCCGCGGCGCAGCCGAGCGCCTAGGCGCGACCCCACGCGACGAGCCGCCGGACCTCTCCGGCGGCTCGTCTGTTCTCGCGCTGTCGCAGGCGGGACTCCATCCCACGCCGCTGCTGCTAGAGGAGCTCGTCGAGGAGCTCGCGACAGCCGCGGTCGAGGAGCGCGTAGGTCTCGCGGAAGCCCTCGATGCCGCTGGCGATCGGATCGGCGACGTCGCGGTCGCGGCCCTCCGCGCGCGGATCGAGGAGCGCCGTGAAGAGGCGGACCCGGGCGCGGATCGGCGCCTGCGGGCCGAAGGCCGAGGGGCCGAGGAGGCGGCGGATCTCGCCGTCGACCATCCGATCCATCACCAGGATCTCGTCGAAGTCGTAGAAGTCGTCGCGGATCAGCTGGCGGCTGACGCCGCTCAGGCGGATCCCGTGCTCCTCTGCGACGGCGACGCTGAGGTGGTGCGGCGGCGAGCCGGTCCACGCGGCGATCCCCGCGCTGTCGATCGCGAAGCGCTCGTCGACGCCGCGCTCGCTGGCGAGGTGGCGGAAGATCCCCTCCGCCAGCGGCGAGCGGCAGATGTTCGCGTAGCAGACGAAGAGCACCCCGCGGGGCGCGGGCGACGACGGGGCCATCAGCGGATCAGCGCCTGGACCTTCTTGTCGTCCTTGACGACCTCGAAGAGCGGGTCGTAGCCGACGGTCTTGAGGAGCTTCTTGCCGCCGCGCTTCTTCACCTCCTCGAGGTGGGCGATCGTCCCCGGGACGTCGCCGCTGAGCACGGTCATCTTGGCGAGGTTGAAGCTCGGGTCGGGGTACGACGTGTCCTTGTCGCGGGCCCACTCGAAGTACTTGGTCGAGCGGTCGCCCTCCTCGCCGAGGAGCGCGTCGCCGCGATCGTTGGCCGCCTCGGCGAGCTCACGGACCTCCGCGCCGAGGCCCTCGGCCTCGGCGAGCGCCTTGTCGGCCTTCGCGTCCGAGGTCCGCTTGCTGCGGACGGACTTGAGGAGCTTGGCGATCTCCTCCTTCTTCTTGTCCTCCTCGCTCTTCTCGTCGCCGACGGCGTCGCCCGCCTCACCGGCCGACTCCGCCGCGGCGTCGCCGGACTCTCCGCCGGTCGGCGCGGCCTCGTCGTCGCCGCCGGTCGCGGGCGCCTCGGCGGGATCACCTCCGCTCCCCGCCGCCGCAGAATCCGCGGCCTCTGCATTACTGTCAGATGAAGGAGTAGCCGAGCTATCGCCGGCTTCTTTACCTGCCGACTCCGCAGCCTTCTCATCCGAACTCTCCGCGGCCTTGTCGGGCGTCGCCGACGACTCTTGAGCGGCGGCCTTGTCCGCGTCTTTGCCGGTGTTGCTGGGCTTTTCACCGCCGCAAGCGACAGCGAGGGCCACGGCCAGGAGGGTCGGGAGCGAGGCGAGTGTGCGCATAGACGGCATGCTAACCGAGGTGACAAGATCGGCCAACATCAACGCGCAGCGGGTCGATTGAAGGCGCTCGGAGCGTTGACGTATGGTCGCCAGCCGATGCTCGCGACGCTCCCTCTGGTCCTCACCTTGACTGCGCCAGCGCCCGCAGAGCTGGAGTCCGCGGTCAGGGCGATCTTCGACGACAAGTGCACCTCATGCCACGACGAGGGCGACGAGCTCGACCTCGCCGGCGCCCTCGGTCGGCTCACCGAGATCAAGGGCGCGACGGGGGCGGTGATGGTCGCCCCCGGCGCCCCGGAGGCCAGCTACCTCGTGACCAAGCTGGTCGGCGGCGCCGGTATGGAGGGCGACCTCATGCCGATGGGCGACGACCCGCTGCCGAAGGCCGAGCTCGACGCCGTCAAGCAGTGGATCGCCGCGCTCCCGGCAGGCGCAGGCGCGGACGCGAGCGAGGCCGCGGCCGGCGGCGACGCGGCCGCCCTCGAGGCCGAGCTCCTCGCCCTCTTCGACGACAAGTGCAACGCGTGCCACGGCGAGGGCGCCGACGAGGTCGTTCTCGAGGGCTCGCTCGCCCACCTCACCGGGGTCAAGGGCGCCAACGGGGCGCTCATGGTCGTCCCCGGCGACGTCGAGGCCTCCTACCTGTGGACGAAGGTGAAGGGCGGCGCGAGCATGCAGGGCGAGCTGATGCCGATGGGCGACGACCCGCTCAGCGACGCCGAGCTCGCGCTCGTCCGCGACTACATCACCGCCCTCGCGAGCGCGCCCGCGGGCGACGGCGACGACGTGAGCGGCGGCGCGACCCTCGAGGTCGGCGCCGGCGGCCTCGGGGGCGACGCGGGCGACGACGCGCCGGCGCGCCGCGACAAGCCGCCCTTCCACGGCACCTTCCAGCACAACCTCCCGACCACCGCCGGCCTCGGCAAGCGCAAGTTCGAGTTCCGCATCGACCACCGCTTCGGCCGCGTCGGCACCGAGCGCGGCGCCTTCGGCCTCGACGCCGGCGTCGTCATGAGCGTCGGCTTCGCCTACGGGATCATGGACGGCTGGGACGTGCTGATCCGCCGCTCCAACTCGCGCAAGGGCTACGAGCTCGGCACCAAGTACATCCCGGTGCGCCAGGAGGCCGGCTTCCCGGTGAGCTTCGGCGGCTACGCCTCGCTCGAGTACTTCCGCGACTACGCGACCAACACCGCCAACCCGGTGTCGGGGAATTTCCAGGCGATGCTCAGCCGCCTGTGGTTCGATCGCTGGAGCACGATGCTCCTCGTCGGCTACTACCTGCGGACCAACCACGCGGCCAACGTCACGGTCGACCTCGGCGACGGCCCCGTCGCCGCCAAGGACACGCGCAACAGCCTCGGCCTCGGCCTCGCGTCGACGGTGTGGCTCGGCCAGCGCCGGCGCTGGGGGCTCGATCTCGAGTACCACCTGCCGATCCCCGCCGACCGCCTCCACTACAACGGCGGCCGCGCCGATCCCAGCGGGGCGAACATCGGCTCGTGGTCGCTCGGCGGCTCCTACTCGTCCGGGCTCCACCTCTTCCAGATCTTCCTGACCAACACCCGCGAGATCCACACCAACCTCTACGCCCCCGGCGGTCAGACCAAGAACCCCTTCGAGAACCGCGGCAACTTCTTCCTCGGCTTCAACCTCAGCCGCAAGTGGACGTTCAAGGGGAGCAGGAACCGCAAGAAGAACGCGAAGAACAAGAAGGAGGAGCGCTGATGCCCCGCCTCGCCCCCGTACGTGTCGCAGCGCGCCTCGGCGCCGCCCTCCCCCTCTCGCTCTCCCTCTCCCTGGGCCTCGCCGGCTGCGGTGACCTCGTCGCCGTCGGCGACAGCGAAGGGACCGCCGGCGGCGGCGTCCCGGCGGCCGTCGAGTTCGCCTTCGCCGAGGCCTGCGCGACCGCGGGCTGCCATGACGCGGCGACCCGCGCGGCCGGCCTCTCGCTCGCCGGCGCCGACCTCGACGCGATCGTCGACGGGCCGTCGAGCGCCGGCGTCCCGATGGTGACGATCGGCGACGTCGCCGGCTCCTACCTCGCGATCAAGATGCTCCCGGACGACGTCCTCTCGGCCCAGGGGCTCGAGCGCGTCGGCGGCCGGATGCCGCCGACCGGCGACTTCACGAGCGCCAACAACCAGACGATCCTCGCGTGGATCGCTGGCGCCGAGTTCCCCGACGAGGGCGGCACCGACACGACCGGCGACTCCGGGACGTCGAGCGGCTCGGGCGGCAGCGGCGGGACCGGGACCGGCGACGACGCGACCTTCGACGCCGACGTCTGGCCGATCCTCGAGATGCGCTGCTCGTGCCACTTCGGGGGCGCCGACGAGGCGCTCAACGGCGGCCTCTCATTCCCGATGGACAGCGCCTACGCGGCGCTCGTCGACGCGCCGTCGATCGACGTCCCGTCGATGGATCTCGTCGAGCCGAACGACCCCGACAACTCCTACCTCCTCCACAAGCTCAAGGGGACGCAGGGGGAGGTCGGCGGCGCCGGCGTGCAGATGCCGACCGGCTCGGCGCTCGAGTCCGGCGAGATCAAGCTGATCGAGGGCTGGATCGCCGCCGGCGCCCCAGAGTAACGTTCGCGGGTGAGCGAGCCGCGCGCAGATCGCTGGCGCCTCGGAGTCCGGGTCGCCGGGCGCGTTCAGGGCGTCTACTACCGGGCGAGCGCCCGCGAGGTCGCCCGTCGACTCGGCCTCGTCGGCTGGGTCCGCAACCTGCCGACGGGCGAGGTCGAGCTGTGCGCCGAGGGGACGCGCGCGGCCCTCGAGGAGCTCCTGCAGTGGTGCGCCGACGGCCCGCCGGCGGCGGTCGTCCGCGGGGTCGCGCCGCGCTGGGAGGCGATCGACGACCTGGAATTCGCGGCCTTCGAGGTCCGCCGCTAGGGACCCCGCGTCGTTGCTCGTCGGCCCCTCAGCGTCCGGCGCGGCTCGACTACCATGGGCTGATGACAACCGCCGCGGAGCGCTTCACCGTCACGCCGATCGGCCGCATCGTCGCTACGCGCGCGGAGCCGACCGACGATCGCTGGGGCGAGACCGCCGCGTCGATCGTCCTCGCCCCGCAGTTCGGCCCCGACGCGCTCCTCGGCCTCGACGCCTTCTCGCACGTCGAGGTGCTCTTCCTCTTCGACCGCGTCGACCCGGCGCGCGTCGAGACCGGCGCCCGTCACCCGCGCGGCAACGCGGCGTGGCCGCGCGTCGGCATCTTCGCCCAGCGGGGCAAGCGACGGCCGAACCGCATCGGCTCGACGATCGCCCGGATCGTCGAGGTGCGCGGGACGACCCTCGTCGTCGCCGAGCTCGACGCGATCGACGGCACCCCGGTGCTGGATCTCAAGCCGGTGATGCGCGAGTTCCTGCCCCGCGGCGAGCTCCGCCAGCCCGCCTGGGTCGCGCAGCTCATGGCCGCCTACTGGCGCGCCGCCGACGACTGAGGCGCCGTCCGAGTCCTCGACGTGTCCTCGCGCGCCACGATCGTCAGCTCGCTCGGCCTCAAGAGGGCGCCGCGGTCCTGAGGGTCCAGGCGGAGGCGAGAGCTTCGACGAGGGCGCTTGGGAGCGCGCCGCGAGCTCTCTGAGGACCCCTACCCGCGCTTCGGCGGCATCGGCAGGAAGGCCGAGGTCCGGCGGGCGTAGGCCGCGTAGCCCGGCTTGTCGCGCCCAAGCGAGCGCTCGAGGAGCGCGACCCCGGAGACCTTGATGATCAGCGCCGTCATCAGGACCGCGCCGACGGCCGCGAAGTAGCCCCCGGCGGCGACGCTGAGGAGCCCGTAGGCCCACCAGCAGGCGGCGTCGCCGAAGTAGTTGGGGTGCCGGGTGTAGCGCCAAAAGCCGGTCGTCAGCAGCTCGCCCGGGCGACGCGTCCGCTTGAAGCGGGCGAGCTGGAGGTCGGCGCCGGCCTCGAAGATGAAGCCGACGATCCACACGAGCACGGCGAGGTAGTCGAGGGGCCCGAGCGGGCCGCCGCCGAGCTGGGCGCCGAGGAGCGGCGCGCCGATAAGCCAGGCGAGCGTCCCCTGGAGGAGGAAGACCTGGAAGTAGCTCACCCACCAGTAGCGCTCCGGGCCGTACTTGCGGCGGAACGCCTGGTAGCGGAAGTCCTCGGCGCCGTCGCCCTGGATGTGGTTGCGCCACAGCAGGTAGAGCGACAGGCGCAGCCCCCAGATCGTCACCAAGGCGACGAGCAGCAGCTTGCGCGCCGGCCAGCCGCCGTCGGCGACGAAGTAGTAGTACCAGCCGGAGATGACGAAGGTCATGCCCCAGAAGGCGTCGACGATCCCGGCGTTGCGCAGGCGGACGCTGAGGATCCACAGCGGCGTGACGGCGGCGACGAGGAGCCCGAGGGCGCCGAAGTAGATCGCGGCAGCGCTCATCGTCGCGCGAGGATATCAGCGCGCGCCCTTCGTGCCAGCGAGCGCCGCGAGGTAGCGGGCGAGCGCCCGGCCGGTCTCGGGGGAGCGGCTGGCCGCGCGCATGCGCTCGCGGACGGCCGGCGCCTCGGCGCGGGCGCGCTCGACGTAGGGCGCGAGGACCAGCGCCTTGGCGTGGGCGTAGGACGCGAGGGGGCGCTCGCCGAGGATCCGCGCGCGCTCGCAGGCCGCCGCCAGGAGCCCCTCGCCGGGGAGCGCCGCGGTGAACGAGCCGTTGGCGACCCCGGCGTCGGCGCCGAAGAGCTCGCCGCCGAGGAGCACCTCTTGGAGGTGGTGCCCGAGCACCGAGCGGACCAGCTCGATCGCCACCGTCGGGAAGCCCGCGCCCCAGACCAGCTCGTTGAGGCCGAAGCGGCCGGTGCCGGCGGCGACGAGGCGGACGTCCGCGGCCAGGGCGAGGACGTAGCCGGCCGCGATCGCGTGGCCGCCGATCGCCGCGACCGTCGGCTTCGCCGAGGTCCACAGGTCGATGAAGGTCTGCTCCATCGTCGCGGCGAAGCGCTCGTCGGCGTCGTCGCCGGCGGCCAGCGCCGCCATCAGGGCCCTGAAGTCGAGGCCGGCGCTGAACATCGCCCCGCCGCCGGTGACGACCAGCGCCCGCACGCCGCTGTCGTCGTTGGCCGCGTGGATCGAGGTCGACAGCGCGGTCATCAGCTCGAGATCGAAGGCGTTGGCCGGCGGCCGCTGGAGCGTGAGAACCCGGACCCCGCCGGCGACGTCGCGCTGCTCGAGAACTGCCATGCCCCGGATCATCGCACGGGCGCCGGCTCGGGCGAACCGCGAAGAGCGGCGCTCAGCCGATCGGCGACGGGCGGCCGTGCCCCGACGACGAGTCGAGGAGGGTCGCCGTCGGCACGCGGATGACGAAGACCGAGCCGCGGCCGAGCGAGCTCTCGACGCTGACGTCGCCGCCGAGCATCCGGCAGAAGCGGCGGGTGATCGCGAGGCCGAGGCCGGTGCCGTCGAAGCGCCGGGTCGGCGAGTTGTCGACCTGCGTGAAGGGCTCGAAGAGCATCGAGATCTTGCCCTCCGGGATGCCGATCCCGTCGTCCTCGACGGTGAGCGAGAGCCAGCGGATCCCGTCGACCGCGGTGACGTCGATGGTCAGGCGCACCGTCCCGCGCTTGGTGAACTTGGCGGCGTTGCTCAGGAGGTTGAGGAGCGACTGGCGGAGCTTGATCCGGTCGCTGCGCATCGGCACGCGCTCGACCTTCTTGACGACGTCGAGGCGGTTGCCGTTGCGGACGACCAGCGGCCCGACGGTGTCGACGACCTCGTCGACGAGGTCGATGATGTCGAAGCTCTTGATCGCCAGCTCGTGCTTGCCGGCCTCGATCTTCGACAGGTCGAGGATGTCCGAGATGATCCCGAGGAGGTGGTGCGCCGCCTGCAGGGCCTTGCGCAGGTCCTCCTCCGGCTCGTGGAGGCCGCGGTTGCCGAGCTCCTCGTGGACCATCTCGGTGTAGCCGATGATCGCGTTGAGGGGCGTGCGCAGCTCGTGGCTCATCTGGGCGAGGAAGGTGCTCTTCGCCCGGTTGGCGGCCATCGCCTGGTCGCGGGCGGCGGCGAGCTCGGCGTTGAGCACCCGCAGGCGCTCCTCCTTGCGCTGGCCCTCCGTGACCTCGTCGCGCAGCGTCACGGTCTGCGCCTCCTGCTCGCGGAGGATCCCGCCGACCTGCTCGGCGAGCGCGTTGAAGCGGCTGGCGAGGGCGCCGAGATCGTCGTCCGACGAGACCCGGGCGCGCGCCTCCGTCTCGCCGGAGGTGAAGCGATCCATCGCCTGGCCGAGGACGCTGAGCGAGCCGGCGACGCGGCGGCCGAGG
>JAGQIT010000217.1 GCA_020431135.1 Myxococcales bacterium
CCTGCGCGGGAGACAAGACCGGCGGCGCTGCGGCGGACGACGCAGACGCGACGCCGACGGCGACCGTCGAGCTCCGCAAGTACAGCCTCAAGACCACCGCCCCCGCCGGCACCGAGGCCAAGGACGAGGTCGTCGGCGACGGCGTGATGATCCAAGGCCCGGCGATCATCGCCACGGTCGTGATCGCCGACGACGCGACCCCTGCGACCGTCGACGCGGCGCAGGAGAGCAACGCCGGCTACGCGCCGCAGAACGTCGTCGTCGACGCGCTCGCGGACGGCTGGGCGCTCACGTGGGACAATCGAGGGGACATGGGCCCCAACTACTGGGTGCAGGTCCGCCGCGAGATCGCCGGCGCGACCTACTGGTGCACGAGCACCGCGACCCGCCCCGAGCAGCAGCGCAACGCCCTCGCCGCCTGCAGGGGCCTCGAGGCGTCGGGCTAGGCGCACTCCGACGCGCGCGATGCTGACGCTCGACCGCTACCTCGCGATCAACCACCGGATCGCTACGGCCCTGCCCGGGCGCGCGGTCAAGGCGGCCTACCGCGTCGATCCAGGCGAGGACGACCCGGCCTGCGAAGACATCGGCGACCTCGTTCTCACGCTCACGGACGGCGAGCTCTTCATCACCGTCGACGAGGGCCGACGCAACATCATCCTCTTCGACGACGCGGCCCGGGTCGCGGGCCTCCGCCGCCCCCGAGGTCAGCTCTCTGGCGCGGAGACCTCGCCCAACGTCATCGACGTCCTGACCGCTGGCCCGCTGCTCCGCGTCGTCGTCCTCCGCCGGCCCCGCGGCGACAGCGACTACGAGGAGGGGCACCTGTGCGGCCTCGCGCTGACGACCCGCGCGGGCGAGGTCTGCGTCGGCGCGTACCTGACCGAGCTCGACGACGCCGGCGTCTGCGTCCTCGACCCCGGCGCCCTCGATCCGAGCGTCGAGCGCACCTCGCTGCCCTGAGCCCGCGCCGCGCCGCGCTACGACGGCAGCGCCGACTTCGCCTCGCCGTGGGCCAGGCGCGCCAGCTCGCGCGACAGGGTGCTGACCGACAGCGACCCCTTGCGGTAGATCCCCTCGACGCGCCCGCGCAGCTGGGCCTGCTCGCGCTCGCTGAGGTCCATCGCCGAGGCGATGACCACCGGCAGCGCGCGCCAGCGCGGATCGAGGCGCAGGCGCTCGACGACCTCGAAGCCGTCCATCTCCGGCATCATGAGATCGAGTACGACGACGTCGACCGGCTCCTGCGTCGCCTCGAGGCGATCGAGCGCGTCGCGGCCGTGGATCGCCTCGAGGACGCGCCAGCCGGTCTGGCGCAGCGTCCGACGGTAGACCTCGCGGGCCGCCGGGTCGTCGTCGACGACGAGCACCGTCCCCTCCTTGCCGGGCGCGTGGCGGTTGAGGACGCAGAGCAGCGCCTCGCGGTCGACGGGCTTGAGCAGGTAGTCGCTGGCGCCGAGGGAGAGCGCGCGATCCTCCTCACCGGCGATCGACGACAGCACCACCGGGATCTTCGCTAGCGCCGGGTCGCCCTTAAGGGTCCGCAGCACCGCCCAGCCGTCGACGTCCGGCATGACGATGTCGAGGAGGATCACCGCCGGGCGATAGGCGCGGGCGTGGGCGACCCCCTCGCGGGCGTTGTAGGCCGAGCGGATCCGGACGCCCTCGCGGACGAGCAAGCGGGCGATGAGGTCGTGGGCCGCCGGGTCGTCGTCGATCACCAGGACCACCGGCGCGTTGTCGAGGTCGACCTCGGGGACCGACGCGGAGGCGACGTCCGCGTCGGCGACCGCGACCTCGGCGGCGTCGCTCTCCGCCGCGCCGCGGGGCTCGTCGACGGCGCTCGTCGAGCTTTCGGCCTCCTCCGCGGCGACCGCCGCGGCGATCTCCGCGTCGCTCTGCCACACCGGCATGTCGATGGTGAACGTCGACCCCTCGCCGACGACGCTCTCGACGGTGACGTCGCCGCCGAGCATGTGAAGGAAGCGGCGGGTGATCGCGAGGCCGAGGCCCGTGCCGCCGTACTTGCGCGTCGTCGACGAGTCGGCCTGGGTGAACGCGTCGAAGATCACCTCGAGGCGCTCCTCGGCGATGCCGATGCCGCTGTCCTTGACGGCGATCCGCAGGCGCTCGCCGACGCGCCGCGCGACCAGCTCGATCGCCCCGTCCTCGGTGAACTTGCAGGCGTTGCTCAGGAGGTTGATCAGCGCCTGCCGGAGCTTGACGCGGTCCGTCCGGATCGCGCCTACCTCGCCCTCGCAGCGGACGACGAGGGTGTTGTAGTTGCGCTCTGCCAGCGGCCGGACGACGTCGCCGACGCGGCCGACGAGCTCCTCGAAGTCGACCTCCTCGAGGTCGACGTCGAAGCGCCCGGCCTCGATCTTCGAGATGTCGAGGATGTCGTTGATGAGGCCGAGGAGGTGGATCGCCGCGCCGTGGATCTTGTCGAGGTCCGGGCGGAGCACGTCGGCCTCGAAGCCGGCGAGGTCGTCGGCGACGAGCTCGGTGTAGCCGATGATCGCGTTGAG
>JAGQIT010000218.1 GCA_020431135.1 Myxococcales bacterium
CGCGTGCTCGCGCGCGGCGATCGTCAGCGCCGTCGGCTTGCCCGCGACGAACGCTCCTAGGACGTCGAGTTCTCGAGCGCGACGCGCTCGCGCAGCTCGGCCACCGCCTCCTTGAGGAGCGCCTCGCCGTCGACGCCGCGCGCCTGGAGGAGGCTGAGGACGCGCTCGCGCAGGAGGTAGATCTCGGCGATCGTCAGGACCTGCGGCACGGTCACGAGCACCGGCAGGCCGCGCAGCGCCGGCGTCGACGCGATCCGCTCGAGCACGGCGAAGCCGTCGACGACCGGCATCATCAGATCGAGGACGAGGAGGTCCGGCGGCGCGTCGCGCAGGGCCGCCACCGCCTCGGCGCCGCTGCTCGCCTCGGCGACCTCCCAGTGGCGGACGTCGACCGCCTCGCGCAGCTCCTCGCGGACCGCCGGCTCGTCGTCGACGATGAGCACGCGCAGGCGCTCGCCCGCGGTCTTCGCCCGCTCGAGCAGCGCCGCGAAGTGTCCGCCGCGCAGCGGCGTGCTGACGAAGTCCGCGACCGCGAGGCCCGCGAGCTCGCCGCTCCGCGCCGCGTTCGAGATCACCCGCACCGGCGCCCCGGTGAGCGCCGGATCGCGCTTGAGCTCGCAGAGCACCTCCCAGCCGTCGGCGCCGCGCTTGACGACGTCGAGGGTGACGAGGTCCGGGCGATCGCGGCGGGCGATCTCGAGGCCCTCCGCCCCCGAGGCGGCGACGCTGACTCGGCAGCCCTCCTTGACCAGGAGCCGGCGCAGGCGCTGGTGGACCTCGGGATCGTCGTCGATCACCAGGACGTGGAGGCCGCTGACCGGGCCGACCGACATCGACATGCTCGCCGACGCCTCCTCGAGCTGGCTGAGGCGCCAGGCCGACGATCCCTCGCGGCGCGCCGGCGCCCCCGGGGCCCGCCGCGGCAGCCAGACGGTGAAGCACGAGCCCTCGCCGACGACGCTCGTCACGTCGATCGTCCCGCCGAGCATCTCGACGAAGCGGCGGGTGATCGCGAGGCCGAGGCCGGTGCCGCCGTAGCGCCGGGTCGTCGACGCGTCGGCCTGCGTGAAGGGCTCGAAGATCGCCGCGAGCTTGGCCGCGTCGATGCCGATCCCGCTGTCGCGGACGGCGAGCTCGAGCCCCGCCTCGCCGGCGTCGCCGCGGACCTCGCGGGCGACGATCTCGACGGTCCCGCCGGCCGTGAACTTGGCGGCGTTGCTCGCCAGGTTGAGGAGGATCTGGCGGACCTTCGTCAGGTCGCTCTCGATCGTCCCGAGGCCGCCGCCGAGGTTGAGGACGAGGCGGCTGCTGTTGCGCTCGATGGTCGGCCGGATGGTGTCGGCGACGCCGCGGATCAGGGTGTCGACGCGGATCGTCTCGTAGAAGAGGTCCATCCGCCCGGCCTCGATCTTCGACAGGTCGAGAACGTCGTTGATGAGCTCGAGGAGGTGGCGCGAGGCCTCGAGGATCCGGCCGACGTCGGCGCGCAGCTCGGGCTCCTCGGCGTCCTCCTCGATCAGCTCCGAGTAGCCGATGATCGCGTTGAGCGGAGTCCTGAGCTCGTGGCTGGTGTTGGCCAGGAACTCGCTCTTGAGGCGGTCGAGGGTCTCGAGTCC
>JAGQIT010001516.1 GCA_020431135.1 Myxococcales bacterium
GCGAGGAGTGCGGCCGCCTCCTCGGCGCTGACTATCCAGAGAGGATCCGCGGCCTCGCCGTCGCCGCGGCCCGCGATGCGATCCGCGCGGTCAGCCTCGAGTGGTCGCTCCTCGCAGAGCGCCTCGGCCTCCTCTCCGACGTCTATGCTGCCCTCGAGGACATCTGTGTGCCGCGCCGGCGTCGGCTCTCCGAGGCGGCGCTGCGCGGCGCTCGCGGGCGCCTGTGTGATCTCGGCGAGCTCCTCAGCAGCGAGGACCACGCGCCGCGCTCGGCGGGCTGGGTGATCGAGGACGGCCGCCTGCTGATCGCCGGCTTCGGCGAGGTTCGCCAGCTCGCCCGCTTCTCCGATCCGGGCCTCGCCGCCGACATCCGCGCGCAGGCGCAGGGGCTGCGCGAGGCGGTGCTCCGGAGCTCGCGCTGCGCTCAGGCGAGCGGCGAGCTGCCGCTGGCGATCGCCACCGTCGACGCCGCGGGGTCGGTCAGCTTCCTCGGCTACTTCTTTGAGGAGGAGCTCCTGTGCGGCGACCTCCCGCCGCTGCGCGGCGAGGGCGGGCCGGCGGACGAGCTCGGGGCGATCCCCCTCGAGCCGGTGAGCGCCGACGCAGACGCCTCCGCCGGGCCCGCGGCGGAGGATACGGCGGAAGGCGCTAGTAGCGCTCGCTGAGCTTGCGGCGCTCGGCCGCGCGTGGCAGGTTGCGCCGACATGTCGCGCGCGCTCATGCCTGGACGGGCCACTGTCGACGGGACCCGGACCGCGGCGCGGCGCTACGGCGGCGCCGTCCGCCGCCTCGGCCGGCTCGAGCTCGAGGTCGCGCCGATCGGCTTCGGCGGCTACCGGATCCACGTCGAGTCGCCGGTCCACCGCCAGGCCCTCGAGGAGGCGCTGCGCGTCGGGGTCAACCTGATCGACACGAGCACCAACTACACGGGCGGCGGCAGCGAGCGGCTGATCGGCGAGGTCTTGGCGACCCTCGTCGCCCAGGACGTGGTCCGCCGCGAGGAGATCGTCGTCGTCTCGAAGGCTGGCTACATCCAGGGCCCGCTCCTCGAGGCGATGACCAAGGGCGAGGTCCCGCGGCCGCCGGAGATCGTCGAGTATCAGCCGACCTGCTGGCACTGCATCCACCCGGACTTCCTCGCCGCCCAGCTCGAGGCGAGCCGCGACCGCCTCGGCCTGGCGACCATCGACGTCCTCCTCCTCCACAACCCGGAGTACCTCCTCATCGATCGCAGCAACCGCGGCGGCGTCACCGAGGCGGACCGCGACGAGCTCTTCCGGCGGATCGCCGCCGCCTTCCGCTTCCTCGAGGCGGAGGTCGAGCGCGGGACGATCGGCGCCTACGGGGTGTCGTCGAACGCCTTCGGCGGCGCGGAGGAGGATCCCGACTTCGTCTCGCTGGCGCGCCTCGTCGACCTCGCGGCCGCGACCTGCGGCCCGGACAACCACTTCGCCGTCGTCCAGATGCCGCTCAACCTCTACGAGACCGGGCCGCTGCGGCGCCGGCAGGCGACGCTCGAGGGGCCGCGCAGCGCCCTCGAGATCGCCGCCCAGGCCGATCTCGGCGTGCTCACCAACCGCCCGCTCAACGCCTTCGTGCGCGGCGAGGGCGAGCCGCGGATGATCCGCCTCGCCGACGTCGGCGGGCGCGCGGGCGGCAGCGTCCGCGACTCGGCGCCGCTGCTCCGCGCCGTCTGCGAGCTCGAGGAGCGCTGGCGTCAGGATCTCGGCCGGGTGCTCGCGGCGACGAGCGGCGATGAGCGCTTCACCGAGCTCTTCCGCTGGGGCGAGGAGCTGACCCGCGGCCTCGACACGATCCGCGACCTCGGCCACTGGA
>JAGQIT010000219.1 GCA_020431135.1 Myxococcales bacterium
GAGGCCGGCGCCGGTCATGTCGGAGTAGGTGTAGGGCCCGACGAGGCCGGTGACCGTGAGCTCGACCTGGTAGGTCTCAGGGTGGACCTTGTAGGCCTGGTTCGCCGACATGTCGACGACCCAGACGTAGCCGTCGATGTCGACGCTCACCCCCCACGGGTTGCTGCAGCCGGGGAGCGGGATCGCGTTGTTGACGTAGGTCTGGCTCTCGGCGTCGATGTGGACGAGGCGGCAGCCGCTCGAGCCGGCGCCCCAGACGTTGCCCCAGCGGTCGGCCATGATGCCGTTGACCCGCGAGCCGCCGGAGCCGTTTAGGGTGCTCCAGGTGTTCGACTGGGCGTCCCAGCGATAGACGGCCGAGGTCCCGCAGCCGCCGACCCAGATGTTGCCGTCGGCGTCGAGGGACATGCCGTACTTGCAGCCGCCCGGGAGGCCGAGGTCGGTGATCTGCAGGGTCTGGGCGTCGATCTTGACGACCGGCTGGTTCGACAGGCCGACGGCGAAGAAGTCGCCCTTGGCGTTGACCGCCCCGCCGTAGGGGCTGTAGCCGGCGCCCCACGGGTAGGTGAGCTCGTCGAGGGTCTCGCCGGTCGCCCCGTCGACGCGGACGAAGTGGGCCGTGCTGTTGCTGTCCATCCAGCCGAACCACAGGCGGGGCATCGGCGCGGCGCAGGTGACCGGATCGACCTCGACGCCCTCCCAGGCGGTCGCCCGGACGCCGCTGCTGTAGCCCGGCGACGGGATCGGCTTGCGCCAGAGCACGCACTCGTCCTGGCCGAGCGGCTTGATGTCGTTGGGCCCGGTCGACGTGTCGATGACCCCGTTTTGGTTGGTGTCGACGCAGCCGTCCTCGCGGGCGGCGATCTTGGTGACGCCGCCGGGCTCGCGGCTCGACACCGCGACGTCGCCGAACTGGTTGACCGAGGTCCGCGACGGCGAGCCGCCCTCGACGTAGTAGCGGCCCTCCTCGACGCCGGTCTTGGTGTTGATCTTCGAGACCGTGTTCTGCTGCGAGTTGGCGATCCAGATGTAGGAGAAGCCCTCGTTCATCCCGCCGTCGCCGCAGCCGATGCTGTCGCCGAGGTCCGGGGTCTCGCCGAGGTCGAACTTCGGGCCGCCCGCGGAGTCGGAGGCGGCGGAGTCGGAGGCGGCGGAGTCGGAGGCGGCCGAGTCCGAGTCGGAGCCGGCGTCGGAGCTCGCGTCGCCGGAGTCGGAGTCGGTCCCGGAGGCGGAGGCGGAGGCGGAGGCGGAGGCGGAGGCCGACGCCGACGCCGAGGCGCTGACGCTCGCCACCGTCACCGACGACGCCGAGGCCGAGGCGCTCTCGCCCTCCGGGGCGCCGCCGTTGCAGCCGACAGCGAGGAGAGCGGAGACGGTGAGGAGGCGCGCAGACCGGTCCATGGGCGGATGACACTCGATCATGCGCGAAATCGCAAGTCGATATCCGCGAAGGGGGAGGGGCCGTCGCGCGCCGCTCGCACGGCGGTCTCCGTCGCGATCGACGCGCGAGCAGCTACGACGACTCGGCCGCGGGCGGCAGCGGCGGGTGGCCGTCGCGGTAGGGGGTCTTCTCGGCCGGGCTCTCGCCGATCAGCGCCGGGCCGAGGAGCGCCTCCATCAGGTTGAGGAGCTCGAGGCGATCGGCACGCGAGCCGCTCGCCTTGCTGCGGTCGCGGACGAGCGCCGGCACGGTCAGGGCGAAGAGGACGGCGACGAGCCCGAGCTTCCCCCAGGTGGTCCCGGTGACGAGGAGCCAGGTGACCGCGAAGCCCCAGAGCACGAGGTAGTTGAGCTGGCGCAGCTGCGGCCCGCGGACGAACGACACCTGGACCGTCGCGCCCTCAGAGGTCGGGGCTATCGCGGCCTCGAGGTGGAAGCGGTGGACGACCGGCGGCCCGCCGTCGAGGGTGCTGTTGCCGATGTTCTGGATCACGCGAAAGCCCCCGGGGGTGCGCATGGCCAGGAAGCGGTGGTGCGAGCTGCTGCGCGGCGGGAAGCGCTTGACCATCGCCACGCGCTCGTCGGCCTCGAGCTTGGCGAGCACCTCGGCCTGCGAGATGTCGACGCGGTAGGTCGAGACCTCGGGGAGGGCGGGGCGGCGGCGCGCTGGGACGCTCATCGAGCGCCGATCCTGCGGCCCGCGGCGGCCGCGGTCAAGGGCGCCGTGTTCTGCCGATAGCGCGGCGCAGGGCGGGCTTCGCCGCCGTCTTCGTTTTTCTTCGCCGCCCCGTGATCGAAGCGGCGGCGGCCGTGTCTCTCGGACCGCAGCGGGACGACGCGTCCACTCAGGACGCGGCGGCCCGCCGCGCGCCAAGCCACACGAGAGCAGCCATGCCGAAGCCCACCCTCCGCCATCACCCCCTCCTCCTCACCCTCCTCGCCGGCGTCGCCCTCGTCGCCTGCAACGCCGAGGAGGAGCTCGACCTCGACGACCTCCGCGAGCCGCAGGGGGCGATCGCCCCGCGGGCCGGGCAGTTCCCCGCGGACCAGCTCTTCCTCGAGCTCAAGGAGGCCGAGAGCAAGATGCCGGCGCCGATCCAGCGCGAGGTGATCGACGTCGGCACCCTCAACGGCCAGACCGGCTACTTCACCGGCCTCAAGAACATCCCGCCCGAGTGGGATCCCGAGCTCAAGATCTGGATCCCCGGGATGGACGCCGTCGCGCCGATCGGGGCCGTCAACGCCACCCTCCACTTCGAGGTCACCAACCCCTCCGGGGCCTTCCGCGTCACCGTCGACGGCGTCACCCACTACGACAGCGATCAGGACGGTGTCATCGAGGTCGACGTCGGTCGCGCGACCAACCTCGACTGGGAGGCGCGCTCGGGGATCAAGAGCTACAGCGACGGGCTCGTGATCACCCGCGCCGGGGTCAACGGCGTCGGCGCCTTCACGGTCGGCGCCTGGCCGATCGCGATGATCTACGAGCCGCCGACCAACGAGGCCGCGACCAACTCGAGCTCGTTCAGCGAGATCACCCAGCGGACGTCGACGACGACGATCTCGAGCACGAGCTCGGAGAGCTTCAAGCACCCGCCGCCGTTCATCAGCGTCGCCAACATCTTCGCCAAGGCCGAGGCGCTCGGCGACAAGCTCGGCGCCAACCACCCGGCGGGGCTGATCCTGCAAAACCTCGGCAACCTCTTCGGCACCGTCCGCACCGAGGTCATCGAGGGCAGCTCGATCAGCAGCGAGAAGACGATCGAGCTGTCGACCGAGGACATGCTGTCGATCACGACGTCGATCGACATGGGCCCGGGGCGCGGCGACGTCATGGGCTACCTGAAGAACGCGCGCCTCGCCTGGATCCTCGAGAACGGCAAGCTCAGCGTCTCGCTGATCGACTACGAGACCCTCGCCTACACGTCGCTGCACCTCCTGCGCGAGGACCTCGCGGTCGCCCGCGGCGGCGGCGTCGACACGATCACCGGCCTCGACGAGGAGTCGCTCGAGTCGCTCGTCGCCCTCGATCCCTTCGTCGCCGGCGAGGACGCGGCGCTCGACCCCAGCCGCTTCGTCTACGACCAGACCGTCGAGATCTCGGGCGTCAGCCTGGCGGTCAGCGCCAGCCACTCGCGGACGGTCACCGACAAGGAGGTCGAGTCGTCGTTCAAGACCCGGGTCCGCGACGCCGACTCCGGCTGGCTCTCGGCGCTCGGCATGGGCGTGTCGGAGAACGGCAAGACGACGACGACGCTGACGCAGTCGAGCTCGCGGTCGATCTCGGTCGGCGAGACCACCGAGGCCCAGTTCATGCTCGCCGCCAACGCCAACGAGTTCTACTCGGTCGACGTCTACTACGACCGCATGTTCGGGACCTTCGCCCTGCGCCGGCCCGAGGGCGGCGCGTGCCCGGCCTTCGATCCGAGCGACCCGGACGGCTCGTTCTGCAACGACCCCGCCTGCCCGTGCTTCGCCGGCGAGGGGGACTGCGACAGCGACAGCCAGTGCGCGCCGGGGCTCGTCTGCGGCACCGACAACGGCCCGCACTACGGCCTGCCGGCGAACTGGGACGTCTGTGTCCCCGAGTTCTGCCCGGTCTTCGACCCGAGCGATCCGGACGGCGCGCTGTGCAACGACCCCGACTGCCCGTGCGGCCTCGCCACCGGCGACTGCGACAACGACAGCCAGTGCGCGCCGGGGCTCGTCTGCGGCCACGACGTCGGCCCGCTCTACGGCCTCCCCGCCGGCTGGGACGTCTGCGTCGACCCGCAGTGCCCGCTCTTCGACCCGGACGTCACCGACTGGTCGTTCTGCTCCGCCGACTGCCCCTGCGGCTTCGGCCAGGGCGACTGTGACAGCGACAGCGAGTGCGCGCCTGGCTTCGTCTGCGGCCACGACAACGGCCCCGAGTTCGGCTACCCGAGCACCTGGGACGTGTGCGTCCCGGCCGAGTAGGCGCCTTCGCTGCCTGCGTGCGGTCGCCCCGAGCTTCGGGGCGGCCGTCGCCGCGTTCTCGCGGGCGCGCGTCGTGATGGTCTGCGTGTCGTCGCCGCGGGACCCCGCGCCGCGGCTGCTCCGTGGGCTGAGGAGAGGCGTCCGCAGTTCGGGGACCCTGCGACCTCGGGGAGCATCGGAGAATCGGAGAATCGGAGAATCGGAGAATCGGAGAATTGGAGAGCCGGCGAATCGGAGGCGCGGCGCTTCGGCCCGTGCGGGCGTCGGCCGTCCGCGCTGAGTCACGCGCCGCCGCGTCGCGCCGCGTCGCAATGAAGCGCTCGCGTTCGGCTCGCCGCGTCGCGTTGGCTCGCGCGATCGAGCGCCTCCCGCGGCTCGCTGGCCGCTGCTAAGATCGCGAGGATGCGAGCTCGGTGGGCGCTACTCCTCGGCGCGGCCCTGGCCGTCGGGGCGTGCCGTCGGGGGTCCGCGGAGGCCGCGACGCAGGCCCCCGACGTTGAGGAGGCCGTCGCGGCGACCCCGGCCCGAGCCTCCGCGGACGCGCCGAGCGAGGAGCGCGCTGTGGCGGCCTCGGTCGTCGCCGCGCCGCCGCCGACCCGCCGTCGCCACGTCCCGACCGTCGACGAGGTCTGCGCCCAGATCATGGCCCTCGCCGGCATCGAGGACCCGCAGGAGAACCCGGAGAACTGGGCGATCTGCCTCGAGGAGGTCCGCGACATGAAGGCGGCCTGCACCGAGGAGAGCTGGGGCCGAGTCGGGTCGTGCGTCCTCTTCGCGGCCGACGTCGGGGCGCTCGCCGCCTGCGATCGCCAGGAGCTCTGCGTGCTCCGCGAGGACGCGCCGCCGCCCAAGCCGATGCCTGTGCCGCCGCCGCCCAAGCGCGACCCGGCGGACGCGAACGGGGCCGACGCCGCCGGCGCCTGCGAGGTGATGGTCGACCTCGTCCTGCGCGAGGACGGCAAGGATCCGAAGAAGGTGCCGGCGAGCAAGCGCGAGGCGGCGGTCGACGCCTGCCTCGATCGCTTCGCCACGCCCGAGTTCCTCGGCTACCCGCCCGCGACCCGGCGGCGGATCTTCGCCTGCATCCGCGTGGCGAAGTCGATGAAGGACGCGGGGCTGTGCGCCGTACCGCCGGCGCAGTGACGGCGGTCGTCGCTCCGCGTTGTTGACGCGGCGGCGCGGAGACGCGGGCGGTCGGGCTTCGCGCGGGGGACCGCAAAGATCGCGACATACGCGGTGTCGTCCGCTTCATGCGCCGTGACGCGGCAAATCGACGCCGCTGCGAGCGTCACGCACGCGCATAAGATTCGCGGAGCACGGCGATAGGAATGCCTAGGGTGCGCGCCTTCTGCCCATAGCGCGCCCATATACTCCGACCTCCTCTGGACCACGTCCACGACATCTCTATGCAAAGCTCTAACGAATTGAAATCGACGCTGTCTGCGCTCTCGCCGCGATTCGGGCGCCTGTGGGCTCCTACCTGCGCGCTCCTCGGCCTCGTCCTCGGCGGCGCTGCGTGCACTCCGCGGCCGATCGGCAACGAGAGCGACTCCGACTCCACGACGGGGTCGAGCTCGTCGAGCACGACCGCCGACAGCACGACCCTCGCGACGACGGACGCGACGGGCACGGGGACGACGGGGACGACGGGGACGACCGGGACCTCGGACACGTCGAGCACCTCGGACACGTCGAGCACGACGGACACGGGCACGACCACCGAGGACATGCCGTACTGCGGCGACGGGATCGTCGACGAGGAGAACGGCGAGGAGTGCGACGACGGCAACTCGGACAACACCGACGGCTGCACCGACACCTGCGAGCTGCCCTACTGCGGCGACGGCTACGTCCAGGAGGGCGAGGAGTGCGACGACGGCAACGCCGTCGACGACGACGGCTGCACCAACGAGTGCCTCCTCGGGTACTGCGGCAACGGCATCCTCGAGCCCGGCGAGCAGTGCGACGACGGCAACGCCGACGACGGTGACGGCTGCAGCAGCGAATGCACGCTGGAGTGGGTGGTCTTCGTGACGAGCGCCGGCTTCAAGGGCGACCTCGGCGGCATCGAGGGCGCCGACGCGAAGTGCCAGGCCCACGCCGACAGCGACGCCTCGCTGGCGCCCCCCGGCAAGTACCTGGCGTGGCTCAGCGACGAGACCGACGAGAGCAGCCCGCAGGTCCGCTTCCCGACCGGCGAGGTCGAGAACGACGGGGCCTACAAGCTCGTCGACGGCACGCTGGTGGCGACCGGCTGGGCCGACCTTACGGACGGCGAGATCGCGAGCCCGATCATCCTCGACGAGACCGGCGTCTCGGTGCCGAACGAGAGCGTCTGGTCGAACACGACGGCGATGGGCGCGCGCAAGGGCGACAACCACTGCCAGTCCTGGTCGACGGAGTCCGGGATGTCCCGCGGCTTCCTCGGCCTGTCGAGCGAGTCGTCGTCGCAGTGGTCCGACCTCGATGACTTCGGCAACACATGCAACAGCCACTACCGGCTCTACT
>JAGQIT010001517.1 GCA_020431135.1 Myxococcales bacterium
GACGCGGGCGCGGTGTGGTGCTGGGAGGCCGACGAGCTGTGGAGGCCGACGCCAGCCCGTGCGATCGCGGCCGACAGCCTCGGCGCGATCGTCCAGCTCGTCTCGGCGCCGCGGTCTCCAGGCGGGCCCGCGCTGCACTGCGCGCGGCAGCGGAGCGGCGGCGTCTCGTGTTGGGGCGCGGGGGCCTGGCACATCGACGTCGATCGCGGGGAGGACGAGCCGCGCGCGCTGCCGGGCGCCGCGAACGTCCGCGACCTCGCCGTCGATCGCCGGCTCTGCGTCGTCCTCGAGGGGGGCGCGGTGCGCTGCTCGGCGGACGAGTACGCCGCGCCGTTGCGCCCGATCGCCGGGATCACGGACGCCGTCGCAGTCGAGGTCTTCGGCGCCGATCTCTGCGCGTTGGGCCGCGGCGGCGTCCGCTGTGCGGGGCCCTCCTACGGCGCGGCGAACGACAGCGTCGCGGTCACTGGCCTCGGCGACGTCGCTCGCCTCGTCGCGATCGAGGGGGCGCACTGCGCCGTCGAGCCCGAGGGTCGGCACCGCTGCTGGGGGCCCGGGCCGGCGCCACGCGCCCACCGGATGCCGGAGCTCGAGGGCGTGCGCGCGGTCGCGGAGCGCTGCGCCGTCCACGACGACGGCCGCGTCTCCTGCTGGGTGCATCCGCGGTCGTGCGACTCGCTGCCGCTGTGCGGGCAGGAGCCGCGCCTCCGCGACGGTCGCTGAGGGGCCGCGGCGCGCGTGGGGCTCGGGGGCGTGTGTCGAGGTCGTCGGCGCGCCGATCGGTCGGGGCCGCGTCGGAGTGGGGTCTGGGGGCCGCAGCCGCCGGGCCGCGGCGTGTGAGCGCGGGTGCGGGTGAGGTCGCCGCTTCGCTTGTGGGGTTTGCTCGCCACGGCCTCGGTTTAGGCCGGTGCAGCCGACGTGGTCGCGCCCACGGGCTCTTCTGCGGCGCCTTGCTACCATGCCGCCCATGCGTACTTCATTCTCCTTGAGCGGCATCTCCTCTGCCCTCCTCCTCGCCGGGGTTCTCGGTGGCTGCATCGTCGTCAGCGGCGGCACGGCGAGCGACAGCGACACCTCGTCGAGCTCCGGCGACAGCGACAGCGACACCTCGACCAGCACGTCGACGACCCAGGGGAGCGTCACCGTGACCGACGGCATGACGTCGTCGACGACCAACACGACGGTGTCGACGACCGAGGCGACTGAGGGGACCGAGTCGTCGACGAGCTCGTCGACCGGCGAGACCACGGCCGAGACCACCGGCGGCGAGCCGACCTGCGAGAACGGCTGCGGCGACGCCGACTACTGCGACTGGAAGGCCAACTCCTGCGGCGAGAGCCGCTCGGACAAGGGCACCTGCGAGCTGGCGCCGGACGGCTGCGACGACGTCTACATGCCGGTCTGCGGCTGCGACGGCCAGGTCCACGGCAACGAGTGCGAGGCCCACGGGGCCGGCACCGACGTCGCCGCGGCCGGCGGCTGCGAGGCGCCCGAGGGCTACTTCCCGTGCGGCTACATGTACTGCGACGTCGCGACCTCCTACTGCCAGGTGTCGCTCAACGACGTCGTCGGCGAGCCGGACTACTACCAGTGCAACCCGCTGCCCGAGGCCTGCGGCAAGGAGCAGGTCTGCGACTGCCTCGCCGAGGAGCCCTGCTTCGAGTTCGAGTGCTCGGACGACGGCAACGGCGGCCTGACCACGACCTGTCCGGGCGGCTAGGTCGGCGGGAGCGAAGCTGACGCGACGGAGGGCGTCCGCGACTTCGCGGGCGCCCTCGCTGCGCTCGACGGTCTCGACAGGACAGGCGCCCTAGGGCGGATAGCCGGTGATCCCGCGCAGCCGCTTGTAGAGCGGCTGGAGGCGCCCGTAGAGCGGCGCGTAGACCTCGCGGTAGAGCTGGTCGTAGAGGCGCTGGTTGGCCTCGATCGGCGCGAAGCTCTCGCCCGGGCGGGTCATCGCCTTGATCGCGGCCTCGGGGGTCGGGTGGACGCCGAGGCCGACGCAGGCGATGATCGCCGCGCCGAGGGCCGAGGTCTCGAAGGTGTGCGGGCGGCTGGCGACCTG
>JAGQIT010001518.1 GCA_020431135.1 Myxococcales bacterium
CTTCGCGGAAGCAGCCGTCTTCTTCTTCTTGGAGGCAGCCGTCTTCTTGGAAGACGCCTTCTTCCTAGAAGCCGTCTTCTTCACCGCCGTCGCCCCGCCGTCGCCCGCCTCCACGACCTCCGCCTTCAGCTCGACCCACGCGCGGGTGATCGCCTGGAGCTCGCGCTTCGCCTTCTTCGCCTCATCGAGGTCGGCGATCCGCATGTACCGGGCCGTCCCGGCGCCGCCCTCGAGGCGAGGAAACTGCCCGGGGATCAGCGCCCCGGTGTGGAACATCAGGCTGACGTGCGCCTTCGCCCGCGGGTTGAGGCTCGCCATGTTCCCGCCGTAGGTGAAGGTCGGGCACTGCCACTTGATGCACTCGTCGACCCGCGGATCGGCGCTGAGGATCGCCTCCCGCAGAAACTGGATCGCGTCCATGTGCGGGTGCTCGAACTTCGCCAGCCAGCGCTCGACGGCGGGTTGCTTGGGCATCCGCGGATGTTCGCCGATCTCGCGGGCGGGCGCAAACGAGCGACAGAGGCCGCTCCGCCCTGCGGCGGAGGGGCCCCTGTGGTGGGCTCGATGGGTGGTGGCTCAGGAGGGGCGGTTGGCGATCTTATAGAACCACACGCACGTGTCCTTGTTGCCGTCGGCGTCGGTGATCGTCACCTCCTGCATGTAGTACCCGGGCAGCGTGAAGGTGTAGTTGAGGAGGAACTTCCCGCCGTCGGGATCCGGAGTGACCTGGGGCGGCGTGTCCGCATACTCAAGGCTCGGCCACGCGGCTGGCGGCATGAAGTCGACCGTCACGTCGCCGGGATCACCGGGCGGGAGCGGCTCAGGGCCGATGTTGACGTAGATCCCGAACGGGCGATCTTCTTGAACGAACCCCGGCCACTCCAGCTCGGGCTCGATCTGGAAGTAGTAATTGCCCTGTTCGCTTGGGTACTGGACGCCGGGCTCGGCGAGAAGCTCAGGCTCCTCCTCTTCAGCGCACCCAAGGGGCGAAAGAGCGAGGGCGAGAGCGATGGGGGCAGCGAAGAGTGAAGTACGCATGATGACCTCCGTCCGTGACACCACCATAGGAACGACCCGGCGACCGGAGAAGTGAAGCGATTGCGATCGTGGGGGCGAGGGACCGCAGGCTTTTCCGGCGAGGGCGGGTACCATCGACGCCGATGTGGATGTGGTCAGCGGTTGGTGGTGGAGTTGTGGGTTTTGGAGTGAGCGCGCGCCGTACTGCGGCGGCGGTCGTGGTCGCGGCGGTCGTCGGCGGCGGCGGATGTAGCGGCGACGACGGGACGGCGTCGGCGACCGACGGCACCTCGACCGCGACGACGGGGACGAGCGCGAGCTCAGCGACCGAGGGGACCTCTGCGACGACCACGGAGGGGACGTCCGCGACGAACTCCACGGGCACGAGCTCCGGCACCAGCGGCCCGACGACGACCGCGACGGGCGGCGAGACGACCGGGGAGGAGACGACGGGCGGCGAGACGACGGGCGGCCCCGTCGACCCGCCGCCGACGGTCTGCGAGGCGCTGCCGCTCGTCGACACGGGCGGCGCGACGGTGGTCGGCGACGGCACCCCAGGGTCGTGCACCGAGGCCGCGCTGGCGAGCGCCGTCGCCGGCGGCGGCGCGGTCGTCTTCGACTGCGGCGACGCCCCGCACACGATCACGCTCAGCGCCGCGATCGCGGTGACGGCGGACGTCGTCATCGACGGCGACGATCGGATCACCCTCGCGGGCGCCGGCGCGGACCGCCTCCTCGAGATCGAGACCGGCAACTTCGAGGCCCTCACGCCGCACCTGACCGTCCAGCGCCTCCACTTCACGGGCGGCCGGGCGAGCGGCACCGCGATCCCCCTGGGCACCGACGTCGACGGCGGCGGCGGGGCGATCTACCTGCACGGCGGCTCGCTCACCGTTCTCGACAGCAGCTTCACCGGCAACGCCTGCGCCCTCGAGGGCCCGGACGTCGGCGGCGGGGCGATCTACGGCGTCGGCGCGGGCTCGATCACGGTCAGCGGCAGCAGCTTCAACGCCAACCAGGGGGCCAACGGCGGGGCGATCGGCGCCCTCGGCATGGACCTCACGGTCATCAACAGCACCCTCGTCGACAACGAGGCCACGGGCTTCGGCGCCAACTACGTCGAGAACAACCAGCAGATGGGTCGCGGCGGCAACGGCGGGGCGATCG
>JAGQIT010000220.1 GCA_020431135.1 Myxococcales bacterium
AGCTTCTCGGGCTCGGGGTTGATCCACGCCGAGCGCGGGAAGCGGTCGGCGAGGCGGGCGAGCCACGTAAGGCCCGTGGGGCCGCGGCCGTCCATCCACCAGTCGCCGCCGGACATCATCAGCTCGCCCGGGTGCATGTAGGCGTCGCCGACGAGCACCAGGAACCACTTCTGGTCGAGGGTCGTCAGCAGCTCCTCGGTGGCGACCCGCTTGGTGAACTGGGCGTCCTCGTAGACGCCGCCGTAGACGCAGTTGTGGAAGTAGTAGGAGCGCAGCTCGCGGAAGTTGCCGGCCTGGTGGGCCGCCGAGAAGAGGCGCGAGACGAGCTCGGCGTGGGGATCCATCGATCCGCCGACGTCGAGGAGGAGGAGCAGGCGCACCGAGTTCTTGCGCGGCGGCTGCATGACGATCTCGAGATCGCCGCAGTTGCGCGCGGTGGCGCCGATCGTCGCGTCGATGTCGAGCTCCGGGTCGCCCTCGTCGCGGCTGAGCTTGCGCAGGCGCCGGAGGGCGGCGGCGATCTGGCGGGTGTCGAGGACGAGGTCGCGGCGGAGCTCGCGGAAGCGCCGGGCGTCGGCGACCGCGAGGGCCGAGCGCCCGCCGCCGCCGCCGACCCGCACGCCCGAGGGGTGCTTGCCGCCGCTGCCGAAGGGGCTCGTGCCGCCTGTGCCGATCCAGCGGTTGCCGCCGTCGTGGCGCTCCTTCTGCTCCTTGAGGCGCTCGAAGAACTGGCGGCGGAGCTCGTCGATGTCGAGCTCCTTGAGCGCCTTGAGCAGCTCGGGGTCGAGGAACTCGAGGCGCTTCGGGTCTTGCAGCCACTGCTCGAGGTCGTCGAGGATCTCGGCGCGGGCGTCCTTGACCCCGCGGAAGGTCTCGGCGAAGGCGCGGTCGAACTCGTCGTAGTGGGCCTCGTTGGTGATCAGGATGCAGCGGGCGACCTGATAGAAGCCGCTGAGGCTCTCCTCGTGCAGCCCCTGGCCGAGCGCCTCCATGAGGGCCAACCAGTTGTGGGTGGTGACCTTCAGGCCGCGGCCGCGGAGGTTGTAGAAGAACTCGAGGAACATGCGCCGCCGCTCAGGACCGCCGCCCGCCGAGGGCGCCGCGCTGCATCCGCCTCGCGACCGTGGCGAAGTCCTGCTCCTTCTTGAGCAGGGTGCCGAGGAAGGGGAGGCCGGCGCCGAGGAGCTTCGCCGGGTCGAAGCCGGCGTGGCGCAGGGCGGCGATCCAGTCGATGAGCTCGCTCGTGCTCGGGCGCTTGCGCAGGCCGTCGACGTCGCGGAGCTGGTAGAAGGCGTCGAGCGCCCCGGCGAGGAGCTTGTCCTCGACGTCGGGGTGGTGGACGCGGACGATCCGGGTCATCAGCTCGCGGTCCGGGAAGTCGATCCAGTGGAAGACGCAGCGGCGCAGGAACGCGTCCGGCAGCTCCTTCTCGTTGTTCGACGTGATGATGACGATCGGCCGCTGGCGCGCGGCGATCGACTCGCCGGTCTCCATGATCGTGAACTCCATGGCGTCGAGCTCGTGGAGGAGATCGTTGGGGAACTCGAGGTCGGCCTTGTCGATCTCGTCGATGAGGACGACGGCCCGATCGTCGCGCTTGAACGCCCGGCCGAGCGGCCCGAGGCGGATGTACTGGCGGATGTCGCCGACGTCGCCGTCGCTGAAGCGGCTGTCGTGGAGGCGGCGGACCGCGTCGTAGGTGTAGAGGCCGTCGATCGCCTTGGTCGTCGACTTGACGTGCCAGCGCTCGAGACCGAACCCGTAGTACTGGGCGATATCGCGGGCCAGGAGGGTCTTGCCGGTGCCGGGCTCCCCTTTAATAAGGAGGGGCCGCCGGAGCGCGATCGCGACGTCGACCGCCCGCGACAGCTCTGGTGAAACGATGTAACGCTCGGTTCCGAGGAAGGGCTGCTGCACCGCCGGCGAGTATGGCATAGGCTCGTGGTGGGAGCCGCCGCTCGCCGGCTTTTCGCGTTTTCGGCCGAGCGGTGCGATGACTCCGGGTGGGAATGGCTGTGTGGTCGCATCGTCTCGCGAGCGCCGTGCTGATGTCAGCACTGGCGGGGGGTGCGTGTGACACGCTGACGAAGGACGGGCGCGCCGAGGCTGAGACGGCGAAGACGGCGAAGGCCGCGGACGCCGAGCTCCCGGCGCTCCCTGCGGACTCCGCCGACGCGGAGCTGAGCGGCGCCAAGACGGTGCTTGCCGCCGGGCGCCCGGCGACCTCCACAGGAGCGGCGGAGGCGGGCGAATCCCCGGTGGCTGACGCGCCTGGGGCCGAGGCGCCGACGTCCGAGCCTGCGCCTGCGCCTCGCCTCGGCGCCTACGTCTCGCAGCGGACGACGATCGCCTACGCCGAGCCGGCCTGGGGCAGCGACATCCGCGGGCGCATCGATCCCGGGACGCCCTTCTGGGTCGAGTCGGTCGTCGACGCCGAGGGCTGCGAAGAGAGCACCTGGGCCAAGGTCGGCCTCGGCGGCTACGTCTGCCTGCGGAACGCCGAAGAGAGTGACGACGGGCCGCAGATCCTCCCGGTCGTCCCGGAGGGCGAGATCCTCCCGTTCATCTACGCCAAGCCCAAGCAGGATCGAAAGGGCAACCTCGAGGCGATCGTCCCGCGCTACCGCTCCTTCCGCCATCTCCGGCGCGAGCGCGGCCAGGTCGACACCCTCGTCGCCAACCGCCAGTACGCCTTCGTCGAGAAGATCCGGCGGCCGAGCGTCGGCCACGTCTACGTCGATCCCGAGGGCCAGGCGGTCCCCGGCCGCGACCTCGAGATCCAGAAGCCGACCGACTTCTTCGGCCGCGACCTCCGCGAGGAGCCCGCGGCGCCCGGGCTGACCGCGGCCTGGGCCGTGTCGCTGCCGACGGTGCTGCGCGACAAGCCGAGCCTGCGCCGGCGCAGCAAGGAGGTCGGCGCGATCGACTACCACGAGCGCTTTGACGTCGATCCCGAGCCGATCGCGGGCTCGGGGGTCCGCTGGTACCGGATCCCCGGCGCCGGCAAGGACGGCGCCGACGCCTTCGCCGAGGAGAAGCAGATCCGCTTCTGGGATCCGGGGCCGCCGATGGAGGGCGTCGGCGACGACGAGGTCTGGCTCGACGTCGACATCAAGCAGCAGATCCTCGCGGTCCGCCGCGGCCAGGAGACCCAGTTCATCACGCTCATCTCGTCGGGCACCGGCAAGCACCCGACGCCGCGTGGGATCTTCCGGATCCGCAACAAGCTCGCCCTCGGCAAGATGGAGAACAAGCCGGACGACCCCGACTCCTACTACGTCGAGGGCGTCCCGTGGGTGCAGTACTTCTACAAGCGCTACGCCCTCCACGCGACCTACTGGCACCGCGGCGTCGGTCGTCGGCGCAGCCACGGCTGCATCAACCTCGCGCCGCGCGACGCCGCCTACGTCTTCTCGCTGACGACGCCGCACCTCCCGGAGGGCTGGATCTCGGGCTACGAGCACGCCGACGAGGTCGGCACGGTGATCCGGATCCGCCGCCTCGATGACGAGCTCCTCGACCGTCGGCGACCGATCGGCGAGGAGGAGGACGAGGACGAGGAGGAGCCGCCCGAGGGGGCCGACGGCGGCGGCGAGGACGAGGACGAGGGC
>JAGQIT010000221.1 GCA_020431135.1 Myxococcales bacterium
TCGGGCGGACGGACGCGGGTGGCGTTGATGTCCTCGACGGGCGCGACGCCGTCGGCCCCTGCGTCGTCGGTCGGCCGTGAGATCCGGGTCTCGGCGGACCACCGCGTGCCCGTGCGCGACGCGGAGGGCGGGGGCCCGCGGTCCCCCGCGCGCGCGTCGGAGGCGTCGTCGTCCCCGTCGCCCGCTCCCCACGACCGTCCTCCCACAGCGGATGAGGGTACCAACGAAGGGGCCGGCGCCGGATCGCGGCGCCGCGTGGCGGCGGCGCTGAGCGCCTGCGAGCGCCGCCCTCGCGCGGAGAGGTCCTCTCCCGTCGCTGGATTTGGCCGGCGCTCGACCGCGGTCGCTCGTATCGCGGCGGCGACAGGCCTGGGCCGTGACGCCGGGGCGTCGCCGAGCCGACCGACGAGCGCCGCGCGAGAGCGCACGCTCGACCGAGCGCTCGCGCGACACACCGGCGGTCGCCGCCTGCTCTGGCGGCGCACCGGCGCGACGGGACGCCGGGGCGGCGCCTGTGCGTGCGCTCGTGCGTCGCCGCGATTCTGGAATTGTAGACACCGCGCGGCGTGTCACGGGAAGGCGCGAGCCTTGAGCGCGCGAGGTCTGTTTGCGATGCTCGCGTGTGTAGTGAGGATCGAGGAGGTCGCGTGTCAGGTCCACGCTCGTCAGTCGCTCCACGGATCGTTCGCAGTGTCCTGTCGGCGCTGACGGGCCTCGTCGTCGCCGCCGCCCTCGGCTGCGCGACGACGGGCGCCGGCAAGGCCAAGGGCGCGGACGCCAAGACCCTGCCCAAGCCGGACCGCGAGCTCGACTTCCCGGGGCAGGCCTACCTCCAGCGCTACGACAACGGCCTCTCGCTCTTCGTCATCCCCGACAACCACACGCGGATGGTCCAATTCGACGTCCGCCAGGCCGTCGGCTCGCGCGAGGATCCGGAGGGCAAGTACGGGCTCGCCCACTTCGTCGAGCACCTGATGTTCCAGATCCCGACCGACGGCGAGGGCTCGCCGCCGATCATGTCGGTGCTGCCGCAGCACACGCTCTTCTACAACGCCTACACGTCGAACGACGAGACGCACTACATCCACACCGGGGTCGCGAGCAACCTCGAGACCTACATGAAGTACACGGCCCAGCGCCTGAACTTCGACTGCGACGCGATCCCCGAGCAGGAGTTCCTCCGCGAGCGCGACGTCGTCCGCCAGGAGATCCGCTGGCGGCGCGACGACGTCTCGGCGACGGTCTTCACCAACATGCTCGCGCTCGCCTTCCCCAAGGGGCACCCCTACCGCCAGGACGCGAGCGGCAACGACCTCCAGATCGCGTCGATCTCCCGCGACGACGCCTGCGACTTCATCAAGCGCTACTACACGCCGAGCCAGGCGATCGTCGTCGTCTCCGGCGACGTCAACCCCGGCGACGTCAAGGCGCTCGCCGACGCCTACCTCGCGCCGCTGCCGAAGGTCACGCCGCCGCCGCGGGCCGAGGTCGCGCCGCCGTCGTTCTCCACCGGCGAGGCGACCCTGACGGCGCCGGTGAAGAAGCCGAGCGCCGTCATCCTCTTCGCCATGCCGCGGCGCTTCACCGACGACGCGGTCGTCGCTCAGGTCGCGCAGGAGACCCTCTTCCTCGCGGTCTCGTTCTTCGTCGGCGGCCGCGGCTCGGCGGTCAAGGACTGGGGCGGCGCGTTCCTCGGCGGCAAGGAGGCGCAGGTCTTCGGGGTCAGCGTCGAGACGCGCAAGGCGAGCGAGCTCGACCGCGCCGTCGACGAGGTCCTCGACGCGATCGTCCGCGCCTTCTCGCCGGAGCTCAAGGGCAAGGAGCAGCGCTCGACCTACGACTCGAGCCGCCAGCGCGCCCGGCTCGGGGTGGTCAGCAACCTCGCCAACGTCCAGTCGCGGGCCGGGGCCTACGCCGACTACCTCGAGGAGGGGGACAAGCCGCGCTTCTATCGCCACGAGCTCGGGGTGATCGACGACCTCACGCCGGATCAAGTCCAGGTGCTCGGCCGGCGGATCTTCGCCCGCGACCGCGCCCTCGTGATCAAGGTCGTCCCCGACGGTAAGGCCGACGACGTCGCCCGGGCGCCGCGGGCGGACTACGACTACAAGCCGCGCCAGGAGGAGACCGCGCTCGAGCTGCCGGCCGACATCGACCCCGAGGAGGCGAAGCGGCCGCTGGTGATCGACGACATCGCCAGCGCCGAGGGCCAGTCCCTCGAGTACGAGCTCGACAACGGCATGCGCGTGGTCCTCGTCCGCTCGACCAACCTGCCGGTGATGGACGTCCAGCTGATCGTCGGCGCCGGCCAGCTCGACGCGCCCGACAAGCCGGCGCTGGCGGAGCTCGCCTACCGGACCTACGGCCTGCGCGAGGACAACCGCGAGGCCCAGAACACGATCCGCAACTTCGACTTCGCCGGCGGGATCTTCGGCGGCCGCTCCGGGGCGCTGAGCACGACCTTCACCTCGCGCGGCCTGTCCATCTACCTCGACTTCATCCTCGCCGGGGTCAGCGAGCGCGTGCTCCAGGCGGAGTACCGCACGGGCAGCCTCGACAATTGGAAGCAGGCCCAGCGCGACGCGCTCAAGAAGGAGAGCCAGGCGCAGGCCGCGAGGCGGAGCAACGCCTTCTACACCGCCCTCTACGGCGAGGGTCACCCGCACGTCCGCGCCGCGATCACCGACCGCTCGAAGCTGCGTGAGATCAGCCTCAGCGACCTCGAGTCGTTCCGCGCGCGCCACTATCGCGCGGCGAACAGCACGCTGATCATCACCGGCGGCTTCGACATCGAGCTCGCGCTCCAGTACATCGAGGCCTACTTCGGCGCGCCCAAGCTCCGCAACCGCAAGGCGAGCTGGCTCGCCGAGTACAGCGAGGAGGCGCGGCCGAAGACCCCGGAGCCGCGCCCCGGCGACACGCGGACGCTGGCCCAGGTCGACAAGAAGGCGATCCAGACCGACGTGACGATCGCCTTCCCGCTGGCGGAGATCTACGGCGAGCACCACGCGGCGCTGTCGGTGCTCGCGGAGATGCTGAGCTTCGAGGTCAGCGCGATCCGTGAGCAGCTCGGCGCGAGCTACGGCGTCTACGGCCGCCTCGGCCTCGAGCGCCCGCAGGTGACCGTCGGCGGCTCGGTCGACAGCGCGCGCGCGGGCGAGGCGGTCGCGGCGATCCTCGCCGGGATCCAGCGGGTGCGCGACGGCGACGACTTCGACCGCCGCTTCGCCTTCGCCCGGCGCAAGGTGCTCAGGCGGATGATCCAGACGCAGGGCGACTCCAAGCTCCTCGCCGATCAGCTCGCGCAGGCGGTGCGCAACGGCGTCGCCTACGAGTACTTCGAGGAGCTCGCCGCCGAGGTCTCGGCGCTGACGCCGGCCGCCGTCAAGGCGGAGGTCGAGCGGGCGCTCGATCCCTCCCGCGCCGTGACCCTGGTGCAGGGGCCCGAGGCGGGGGTGAAGGACGCGATCGCCAAGGCCGGGCTCACGGCGGTGACATACCTCCCCGAGGCAGTCCACGCCGAGGACGAGGACTGAGCCCAACGCGGCGCCGCGGTCCGCCCTCCTGCGAGCCTGTCCTGAAGATCGGCGCGCGCTCGACGATCCCCGATCGCGGCGGGAAGGTTCCTACGACGCCGCGCCGCGCAGGCGCTCGCGGCCGTGCGCCGCCGTCAGGTCGAGCGTCGGTCCCCTCGGGATCAGCCCCTTCGGGTTCAGGGAGGCGTGCGAGCCGTAGTAGTGCCGCTTGCACTCCTCGAGGTCGACCGTCGCGGCGATCCCCGGGTGCTGGTAGAGCTCGCGGGTGTAGGCCCAGAGGTTCGGGTAGTCGACGAGGCGCCGCTCGTTGCACTTAAAGTGCAGGTAGTAGACGGTGTCGAAGCGGATGAGGGTGGTGAAGAGGCGCCAGTCGGCCTCGGTGAGGCGGTCGCCGCAGAGGTAGCGGCGCTCGCCGAGGCGGGCCTCGACCTCGCCCAAGGCGGCGAAGAGGCGGTCGTAGGCCTCCTCGTAGGCCTCCTGCGTCGACGCGAAGCCGGCCGCGTAGACGCCGTTGTTGATCGCCGCGTAGACGCGCTCGTTGATCGCGTCGATCTCCGGGCGCAGGTCCTCGGGGTAGAGGTCGAGGCGGACGTCAGTGAAGGCGTCGAACTCGCGATCCAACATCCGCACGAGGTCCGCCGACTCGTTGTTGACGATCGTCTCGCGCTCGCGATCCCAGAGCGTCGGCACCGTCACCCGCCCGGTGAAGCGCGGGTCGGCGCGGGTGTAGAGCTCGTGGAGGTGGGTGAGGTCGTAGAGCGCGTCACCGCCGTCGGCCGCGGTCGCTCCGGCGAAGGTCCAACCGGCGTCACCCCAGAGCGGGGCGACGACCGAGAGGCCGATCACGTCCTCGAGGCGCTTGAGCTTGCGGACGATCAGCACGCGGTGGGCCCAGGGGCAGGCCCGCGAGACGTAGAGGTGGTAGCGGCCCGCGGCGGCCGGGAACTCCGCGGCCGGATCGGCGCGGACCCAGCGGCGGAAGGTCGCCTCCTCGCGGACGAAGCGGCCGCCGCTCTTCGCCGTGTCGTACCACCTGTCTCGCCACTCTCCGTCGACCAGCAGACCCATGCGCGCTCCTCCGCGCCGCGGCCCGTCAGGGGCCCCAGATGACGCAGGCGATCAAGGATACGTCAGGGAGGAGGGACGCGGCGCAGAGGTCGGCGTATTGCTCCTCGGTGAGCTCGCCCATCCAGTACAGGGTGCACTTGCTCGTCCCCTCGCAGGGGTAGCCCTCGCCTTCGCAAGACGCGCCGAGGAGCTCCGGGAGGGACTCGGACTGGTCGCCGCAGACGTCGATCTGATCGCAGAAGTCGCCGACGCCGTAGGGCCCCTTGAAGATCCCGGCGCCCTGGAAGAGCTCCTCGTTGCACTCGCCCGCGGCCGCGCAGCTCGTCGCGCAGGCGGCCGGGTCGTCGAAGATCGCGCCGCAGCCCTCGTCGCAGCCGCAGCCGCTGATGAGGACGCAGGCCTCGCCGTCGAAGGCCCAGCCGAGCGGCGTCGCGCAGTCGCCGAAGTCGACGCCGCTGAGGTCCTCGCAGAACTCGCCGGCGCCGCCCGTGGTCGCGCCGCCGGTGCTCGAGGTCGTCTCGCCGCCGCCGGTCGAGGTCGTCGAGGTCGTCGAGGTCGAGGACGAGTCGGCGGTCGTCGACGCGTCGCCGCTGGCGCTGTCGCTGCCGCTCGTCGAGGTCGAGGTCGCGGTCTCGGAAGAGGTGGAGGTCGAGCTGCTCGTCGACGTCGACGCGGTGGCGGTCGAGCCCGCGCTCGTCGTCGCCGTGGTCGCGCCGTCGTCCCCGGAGCAGGCGAGGGCGACGCTGAGGAGCGGGGCGAGGGCGAGGGCGGCGGTGCGGAGCTTCGGGCGCGGCATCGCCCGATAGTAGTACACCGCTCCCCTGGAGATCCCCAGTCGGCTACTCGGCGTAGAGCGTGACGTCGTCGGCGGCGGCGCGGGCGATCTCGAGGGCCTGGGCCCACTGCGGGTGGCGGACCATGAGCCAGCCGTCCGAGACCAGGGTCTGCAGCCAGTTGCGCCGTTGCGCGCCGATCGGCAGGAGGTCCTCGGCGCAGATCCACGGGCGGTAGCGGCGGACGAACTCGGCGAGGCCGGCGTGGGCGGTGATCCGCCCGCGGCCGCGCGCCCGCTTGAAGATGATCGCGGCGTTGTAGAGGCGCTCGGTCGACGCCCCGAAGCGGCCGTAGGCGACGGCCCGGCCCCACTCGCGGAAGAGGTCGACGTCGCCGGTGTAGTTCATCTGATCGACGAGGCGGGCGCCGCCGGGGCGGCAGCCGATCTCGCCGAAGACGACCTCGCCGTCGGCCTTGCGGTACCACTCCATGTGGGTGAAGCCGCTGCCCATGCCGAGGGCGCGGAGGACCCCGCGGCCGAGCTCGATCCCCGGGCGGATCGTCGGCTGGTCGAGGTCGCGGACGGTGCAGATGATCGGCGAGATCGACTCGACGGTGCGGGCGATCAGCGGCCGCGGCAGGTACTGGGCGACGTTCTCGTAGACCGGGCGGCCGTCGACGCAGATCGTGTCGTAGGTGAACTCCTCGCCGTCGATGAACTCCTCGCAGCTCGCCTCGCGGACGTGACGCAGGCGCGGCAGCAGGCGCCCGAGCTCGCCGGCGTCGTCGACCCGGTAGGTGTCGGCCGAGCCGGCGCCGGCGATCGGCTTGAGGATCAGCGGGTAGCCGATCGCCTCGGCCGCGGCCCAGACCTCGGCGGTCGTCCGCACCCGGCGGGCCCGCGGCACCCGCAGGCCGGCGGCGGCGACCCGCTCCTTCATCAGCTGCTTGTCGCGGAAGCCGACGACCGCGTCGACGGACATCCCCGGGATCCCGAAGCGCTCGCGCAGGCGCGCGGCGAGGATCACCAGCGGCTCCCACAGGCTCTCGACGCGGTCGACCTCGCGGCCGCGCAGCCAGCGGTGGATCCGCGGGATCGTGTCCTCCTCGTCCATGATCCGCGGCACCTGCAGGTAGTCCGCGAGGCAGCGCTTGACGAGCGGCGGGAGGCCGTCGACGCCCGAGTCACCGACGCCGTAGACCTCGACGCCGAGCTCGGCGAGGCCGCGGGTGAATTGGGGCATCTCCGCTGGGTAGGCGGGGGCGAGGAGGACGACCTTCATCGGGGCCACGGGCGCCGAAGATAGCAGCGCCGCCGGCCGTCAAGCGGCGACCTCGCGGCGGCCGGGCGTGCGCTGACCCGCGTCTTTGAGGTCCGGTTGGTGCGCTCGGGCGCCGGCGCCCGGCGTGCGCGGGGCGGGGCGGGCCTCGTCGGCGGGCGCCCGGTCGTGGTAACGCTGCCCCCGCGATGACGACGGCGACGATCACCACAGAGAAGGAGCAGCGCTGCTTCGGCGGCGTCCAGGGGACCTACACCCACGCCTCGGCGGCGACCGGCACGACGATGCGCTTCGCGGTCTACCAGCCGCCGCAGGCCGCCGAGGGCCCGCGGCCGGCGCTGATCTACCTCTCGGGGCTGACCTGCACGGAGGAGAACGTCTCGACCAAGGCCGGGGCCCAGCGCTACGCCGCCGAGCACGGCCTCGTGTTCATCGCCCCGGACACCAGCCCGCGCGGCGACGGGGTCGCCGACGACCCGGCCTACGACCTCGGCGTGGGCGCGGGCTTCTACGTCGACGCGACCCGCGAGCCGTGGGCGCCGCACTACCGCATGTACTCGTACATCGTCGACGAGCTGCCGGCCCTCCTCGCCGGGCGCTTCCCGATCCGCCTCGACGCCCTCGGGATCACCGGCCACTCGATGGGTGGCCACGGGGCCCTCGTCCTCGGCCTGCGCAACCCCGACCGCTTCCGCTCGATCTCCGCCCTCGCGCCGATCGTCGCGCCGACCGAGGTCCCGTGGGGGCACAAGGCGCTCGCCGCCTACCTCGGCGACGACCGCGACGCCTGGCGGCGCTACGACGCCTGCGCGCTGGTCCGCGAGCGCAGCCACCCGGCGGCGATCCTCATCGACCAGGGCGAGGCCGACGGCTTCCTCGCCGAGCAGCTGCGCCCCGAGCTCTTCGTGGACGCCTGCGCCGCCGGCGGCCAGGCGCTGGAGCTGCGCCGCCAGCCCGGATACGACCACTCCTACTACTTCATCGCTAGCTTCATCGGCGACCACATCGCCCACCACGCGGCGATCCTCGGGGCGTAGGCCTGCCGCAGCGGCCGGGGCGCGGTCGCGGGCGTCGCGCGAGCTGCGACGAGCCCCCGAGGAGCGGGCGAGTCGATCTCCTCCGGCCCGCGGAGACCGGTGAGACCGCGCCGGCGGCCGCCTGTCGTCGGCGTGAGGAGGTCGCAGCCTCGGCGCTGGCGCGTCGATCCCTCGCGTCGAACATGTCCAACTAGACAGCGCGGATGCGAAGCGGCCGCCGCGGCCCCCGTCCCTCGCGCCCGCCGCGAATCGACAGCGCGCCGCGGGTCCGCTAGACAGGACGACGCCGTGCTCGCCCTCAAGCTCCTCCTCGTCCTGCTCGCGCTGCCGCTGCTCGTCGCGGCGCTGCTCATCGCGGCGCTCTACATGTCGCCGGCCCGCCTCTATCGCGGGCTGATGCGCCTCCTGGCCACGCGGGCCGGGCTCCTGCGCCGCGAGGTCACGCTCGCCGACGGCACCCGCTTCGCCCTCTACGACGGCGGCCGCGGCGAGCCGCTGCTGCTCCTCCACGGCTTCGGCGTCGACAAGGACAACTTCCTGACGATCGCCCCGTACCTCCGCGGCCACCACCGCCTGCTCATCCCCGACATCCCCGGCTTCGGCGACTCGTCGCGGGCGACCGACGGCGACTACTCGCCGGCGGCGCAGGTCGATCGCCTGCGCGAGCTCCTGCGGGCGATGGGGATCGACGGGCCGGTGCACGTCGGCGGCAGCTCGATGGGCGGCCTGCTCGCGCTCGCCTACGGCCTGCGCCACGGCGACCACACGGCGAGCCTCTGGCTCCTCGATCCCGCGGGCGTCTTCGACGGGCCGATGACCGACATCATGCGGCGGGCCGCCGAGGAGCGGCGCAGCCCCTTCGTCGTCCGCGGCCCCGACGACCTCGGCGCGCTCCTCCGCCGCGCCGTCGCCAAGCCGCCGGCCTACATCCCGCGGCCCTTCCTCAAGTGGCAGGCCCAGGACTTCATGGCCAAGCAGGCGGTCTACGACGAGGTCTTTCAGGCGATCGTCGGCGCCGCCGCGCTCCAGCGCGAGATCGCCGGCATGACGATCCCGACGCTGATCGTCTGGGGCCAGGAGGACGCGCTCCTCCACCCCGGCGGCGCGCCGCTCCTCCACGAGCTCCTGCCCAACTCGCGCCTGGTGATGATGCCGGGGATCGGCCACGTCCCGCACATCGAGGCGCCGCTGCGGGTCGCTGAGGACTTCCTGGTCTTTGAGGCAGCCGTGAAGGCGCAGCGCGCCGACGCGGAGGCGAGCCCGGACCCAGAGGACGCGAGCTCGGGCGCCGCGGCCGCGCCCGACGACGACGCATAGCCGCCCTGCGCGGCGCGGCGGCTCGCCGGGTGCGCGGCTCTAGCGGCGCAGCTCGACGATGTTGAGGCGCAGCGGCCCGAGCTCCGCCTCCATCGCCTCCTTGAGCGCGGTGAGCCTGGCCGCGCGCTTGCCGATGATGATCCCGGGTCGGCGGGTGTAGAGCGCGTAGGTCGGCGGCTCGTCGCTCGCGCCGTCTTGGCGCTCGACATTCTCAACGACGGGGTCTGGGAGGCGCGCGTTGATCCACGCGCAGAGCTGCTCTGCGTCCATAGGCGGCGATTCTACCGCTGCTGCGGCGGGTCGCGCTGCGGCGCTCGTTCCCGCGCGTTTGGTGATACCTTCCGCCCGTGCGAAACCCTGCGGACTCGGCCCTCGTCGTCGCGGCGCTCCTCGTCGCCGGAGCTGGCGCCTGCGCGTCTGCGTCGGTCGCTCGATCGCTCGAGCGGACGCCGCCCAACCTCGTGTTCACCTCGGCGATCGACAACGATCGGCCGACGGACGCGCTCTCGGCGGTCGGCCCCGACGACGACGCCCTCTGCCTCTCGGGCAGGTGGTTCGACCTCCCGCGGGCGCCGCAGCCCTACCGCTACGAGCTCCGCGACGCCGCCGGCAAGGTCGTCAACGTCGGCGAGACCGAGGTCACGGCGACCGCGGCGACCTGGTACACGTGGAGCTGCTACCGGCCGACCGCCGCCGACGCGCCCGGGACCTGGACGTACGCGCTGACCCTCGGCGACGCGACCCTCGAGGGGGCGATCGAGGTCGCGCCGCGGCCGACGGAGGCGATGGTGCTCGGGGCGCTCTCCGGGGACGCCGGGATCCTCGGGTCCTTGAGCGACGAGGACGCGGCCAAGATCTTCGCCGACCTCGACGGGCCGCCGCCGGCGAACCCGGCGACGAACGAGCTCGGGGCGGCCCTCGGGCGCTGCGTCGAGGACCACCCGAACGACGCCCCGCCGGCGGCGATCGCCTTCACCGTGGCGACCGACGGGGCGCTCACGGACGTCCGCGCCGAGGGCGAGGGGCCGCTCGCCCGCTGCCTCGAGCGTGCCCT